>VBKF01000153.1 GCA_005888095.1 Deltaproteobacteria bacterium
CAAGATCGTCGGCTGGTTCCAGGGACGCATGGAGTTCGGCGCACGCGCGCTCGGCGGCCGCTCGATCCTCGCCAACCCCGTCTTCCCCGGGATCAAGGACAAGGTGAACGGCCAGGTGAAGTACCGCGAGAGCTGGCGGCCCTTCTGTCCCTCGCTGGTGGACGGCGCCAAGGACGAGTACCTCGAGGGCGCGGCCGAGGCGCCGTTCATGATCGTCGCCTTCCCGGTGAAACCCGACAAGCGCAGCCTGATCCCGTCCGCCGTGCACGTCGACGGCACGGTGCGGCCGCAGACCGTGACCGAGCACGCCAACCCGCGCTTCCACGAGCTCCTGTCCGAGGTCGGGAGACGGACGGGTCACCCGGTGGTGATGAACACGTCCTTCAACGTGCGCGGCGAGCCGATCATCTGCACGCCGCTGGATGCCGTCCGCTGCTTCTACTCGACCGGCCTCGACACGCTCGCGATCGGCGACTTCGTGCTCACGAAGCGCTAGCGGCGCCCTCGTGGCACAATGAAGGGATGCATCGGCTCACGGGATGAACGGCCGGATGATTGGGCCGGCGGTGTCGTTGGTTTGCACCGACGCGGCCCGGACCACCTGGATCGGGTTCGGCACGCTTCGGATTGGCTCGCCGGTGTCGAGGCGGAAGGCCCAGATCTCGTCGCTCGGGTCGAAGAGTCGGTCGAAGTCTGCGTTAGACCGTTCTTGGCAGGCTCCAGCACCAGCACGCGGGACGGATTCCACCACCGCCCGAGGACGGCCACCTGCCGCAGCCCCCGCGCCCGCGCCGCCTCGGCGATCCGGGCGGGCGGGAGATAGCGCGGGTTCGTCCCCACCAGCACCTTCCCACCGGCTCTCAGGTGCGCCGGCGCCTCGGCGAGGAAGCGGGTGATGAGCTCGTCGCCGCGCGGGCCGCCGCTGCTCGCCGAGCGCGCGCCGGCCGGCGTCAAGCCCTCGTAGGCGCCGGCCCGCGCGAGGGTCTCGTAGGTGCCCTCGGGGAGGTAGGGCGGGTTGATGAAGATCACGTCGAAGCGCTCGGGTACGTTCTGGAAGAGGTCGCCCTGGACGACCGCCACCTCGCCCACGCGCGAGCGGGCGTTGCGTGCGGCGTGCGCCCGGGCGCTCGCGACGAACTCGGGGCACACCTCGGTGGCGGTCACCCGCAGCGGGCGGCGCGCGAGGTGGAGGCTCAGGATCGCGACCGGGCCGGTGCCGACCTCGAGGACCGCCTGCCCGTCCCGGACGTGGGTCGCGAGCGCGCGGCGCAGCGCGAGCGTGGTCAGGTCCCAGAGCAGGTACTCGGCCGGTCGCTCGACCGTCACGCCGAAGAGCCAGCGCGCGACCGTCGGCGAGGTGCGCAGCCACCGGCCGGCCACGAAGGCTGCCCGCCCGAGCGCGCCACGCGGTCCTCGGGAGCTCACCCCCGCGCCGGGCCGGGCTCGGTCCGCGCCGTCTCCCAGGTCGCCTTCCGCTCACCGCGGAGCAGCGATCGGACGGCCAGCAGCGGGGCGAGGTTGATCACGCAGAAGTAGAACGGGACGGTGAGCCCGGGCGGCGACAGCTGGCGCCGCTCGAGCGCCCACCCGAGGGCCGCCAGCGCGTAGAACGCCAGCTGCGCGCCGAAGACGGCGCGGAACAGCGGCCGGTCGAGGAGGATCGCGTTCGCCACGAAGAGCAGGATGAGGAAGAGCGGCACCGACCAGCGCAGCAGGCGGTGCGACAGCACCTGCAGGCAGAACCACGGATGGCGCAGCGGGTTGAAGAAGTCGCGCAGGTACCACTTGCCGCGCAGGCCGCGCGCGATCACCCGCGCGCGCCGCTCGAGCTCCTCGCGGATCGTGGTCGACTCGGCCGGCTCGTACACGACGGCGTCGTCCTCCACCACCGCCCGGTAGCCCTGCTGCACGACCTTCACGGTCTGCACCACGTCGCCGATGAGATCGGGCGCGAGCGGCGTGTAGAGCCGGCGCCGGAGCGCATGGCAGCAGCCGGCGGCGCCGAGGATCGAGTGGAAGCGGCTTTCCTGCCGCCGCACGAAGCTCTCGTAGCTCCAGTACGCCGCCCGCCCTTTCACCACGCCCGCGTTCACCTCGAGGCCGTGGATCACGCTGCCCGTCACGAGGCCCACCTCGGGGTCGGCGAAGTTCGCCACCAGCGCCCGGAGGCTCGGCGGCCGATAGACGGTGGTGGCGTCGGAGAAGACGATGATCTCGCCCGTCGCCACCTCCGCGACGGCGCGGTTCTGCGCGATCGTCTTCCCCTGGCGGCCCGCGGCGAGGAGCGTCACCCGGTCGCCGAACGTCTCGCGCACGATCGCGTCCGTCCGGTCCGTCGAGCCGTCCGATGCGACGATGATCTCGAGCTTCTCGGCCGGGTAGTCGAGGGCGAGCGTGTTCCGCAGCTTGGCGGCGATGGACGCCTCCTCGTTGTAGGCGGCGATGATGAACGAGACGGTCGGCAGCTCGGGGCCCTTGCGCACCGGTCGCGGGCGCAGCCGTGCCAGCACGAAGACGAGACACGGGTAGCCCGCGTAGACGTAGACGAGCAACCCGACCATCGTCCAGAAGACCGCCAGGGCCATCGGGAAGAGTAAGCGTCGGGTTCAGCAGAAACGCAAGCCGAGGCGCACGGCGGCCGCCGCGCGTCCGAGAAGCTGACGCGCCCGAGGATCGGCACGCCGACCGCCTCAAAGTCGGGCAATCCGCCGTTCTCGCGTGTTGGCCGGCTTTTTCCGCTTGTCCTAAGACCGACGTCGACGGTGGTTTGGCCGCGGCGGTGTCGTATAAGGGCCCCCGGGAGACGTTACGCCCCATGACGAGCGAACACTTCGAAGTGCTGGTCGTCGGCGCCGGCATCTCCGGCATCGGCGCCGGCTACCATCTGCAGACCAGCTGTCCCGCTCGGACGTATGCCATCCTCGAAGCGCGCGACGACATCGGCGGCACCTGGGACCTGTTCCGCTATCCCGGCATCCGCTCGGACTCCGACATGTTCACCTTGGGATACTCCTTCAAGCCCTGGACGGGTCGCAAGGCCATCGCCGACGGGTGGTCGATCCTCGAGTATCTTCGCGAGACCGCGAGAGAGCATGGGATCGATCGGAAGATCAGGTTTGGACACCGCGTCAAGCGGGCGTCGTGGTCGACGGAAGAGGCACGGTGGACGGTCGAGGTGGAGCGAGGCGAACGGCAGGAGGCCGTACGCTTCACCTGCAACTTCCTCTTCATGTGCAGCGGCTATTTCAACTATGCGGACGGCTACACGCCCGAGTTCCTCGGCACCGAGCGGTTCGCAGGGCGCATCGTTCACCCGCAGAAGTGGACCGAGGACGTCGACTACGACGGCAAGCGCGTGGTCGTGATCGGCAGCGGAGCGACGGCCGTGACGCTCGTCCCGGAGCTGGCGAAGAAGGCCGCGCACGTGACGATGTTGCAGCGCTCACCGACGTACATCATCGCCCTGCCGGCGGAGGACAGAATCGCGAGCTGGCTGCGCCGTCACCTGCCTGGCCGCGTCGCCTACGGCATCACACGTTGGAAGAACGTGCTGCTCGCCCTGTGGTTCTACCGGTTCTGCCGGCGTCACCCGCAGCGCGCCAGGGCGCTCATCGCCAAGTGGCTGAGAAACGAGCTCGGCCCCGGCTACGACGTCGGCACGCACTTCAACCCCCGCTACAACCCGTGGGAGCAGCGACTCTGCCTGGTGCCGGACGGCGATCTCTTCCAAACCATGCGGCACGGCCGCGCGTCCGTGGTGACCGACCGGATCGAGGCGTTCACGGAAAAGGGCCTGAAGTTGCGCTCGGGTGCCGAGCTCGAGGCCGATCTCATCGTGACGGCCACCGGACTGAACCTCCTGCTGCTGGGCGGGCTGGAGGCCAGCGTGGACGGCGTGCGCGTCGATTTCGCGAAGACCTTCAACTACAAGGGCATGATGTTCAGCGACGTGCCGAACCTGGCGCTGGCGGTGGGCTACACGAACGCTTCGTGGACGCTCAAGGCCGAGCTGATCTGCCGGTACGTCTGCCGGCTGCTCACCCACATGGCGAAGACGGGGGCCCGGCAGTGCACGCCGCGACTACGCGACCCCAGCCTCGAGCAGGCGCCCTTCATCGACCTCACGTCCGGCTACGTTCAGCGGGCGATCCACATGTTCCCGAAGCAGGGCTCGAAGACGCCGTGGAAGCTCCACCAGAACTACGCGCTCGATCTCATGATGCTGCAGCGCGGGAAGGTCGACGACGGCGTGATGGAGTTTTCCAATCCGGCGATCTCCGTCGCGCGCCCCGCGGAAGCCGCGGGTGCGGTGGGGGCCCGAGCATCCGGGCAATGGGTATCGCCGCCCGAAGCCGGTGCGCGATCCGCCGGACACGTGGCGGACCGAAGATCGAGCCGTTGGGCGAGGTCCCCAGGTGGGTGACAGATCGAGGCGGGCGTCGCGGGGCAGGGGCATCATTGCCCCTCCGGTCCCTTCAGTTCCTCACGCGAGTCCCGTACAATGCTCTCGGGCCGACACGGGCGAACCGCATGGAGATCCGACACTTCCTTTTTGAGCGTATCACGCTCGATCCCGAGAAATGCTTCGGGAAGCCCTGCGTCCGAGGGCTCCGGATGCCCGTGGCCTCCATCCTGGGGTACCTGAGCTCTGGGATGACCGTGGAGGAGATTCTCGCAGAGTGGCCGGAACTCGAGCGCGAGGACATCCAGCAGGCGCTCGGTTATGCGGCGTGGGCCATGGAGGAGCGGGTCGTGCCCCGCGAGACGGCCGCGGGGAAGTGAAGTTCCTCCTCAACGTCAACACGCCGCGTGTCCTTGGCCGCAGGCTACTCGCCGAGGGGCACGCGTGCCGGCACGCCGCGGACGTCGGCCTCGGGCGCGCTCCGGACGAGGCGATCGTCCGGGAGGCACGTGCCAACGGCGAGGTCATCCTCACGAACGACCTGGACTACGGCCACCTGCTCGCGTTCTCCGGCCTCGAAACTCCTTCCGTTGTCATCTTTCGCCTCCGTCATACTCACCCGAGCGTCCTCCATCGCCGGCTCGTGGAGAGCTGGGCAGAGATCGAGCACGCTTTGGAACGTGGCGCGATCGTCAGCATCGAGGACGCAGTTCTCCGTATCCGGCCGCTCCCCATCGTGCGCGGCGACTGAACCGGCTTCGTGCTGGCTGCAACCAGCCAACGGCCATGACCGCGCGGCAAGCGATGGCCGGCGACGTTCTCAACCGCCTGCTCGCTCTTCGGCCTCACGCACCAGCGCGAGCAGCTCGTCGATGCGCTCGGCATTCGACGCGCCCGCCGCCCGCGCCCGCTCGAGACGGAGCCGCGCGCCACGGAGGTCGCCCGCCTCGAGCCGCGCGAGGGCGGCGTCGCCGAGCGCGGCCTCGGCCTCGCGCGCGGCGCGCGCGCGCTCCTCCGGTGAGGCGTCGCCGCCGTCCTGGGCGGCGAGCGCCCGGGCGACGCGAGCCTGGTGCGCCGCGTCCTCGTAGCGGTAGCTCTTCCAGAGGGCGCGGCGGAGGTCGCCGCGCGCGGCCGCCTCGTCGGGCGCGAGCCGGGACACCGTCTCGTAGAACGGCACGGCGAGGTCGGGGAGCCCGACGAGCTCGAAGAGCCGTGCGACGCTCTCCGCGGCCGGGCGGCTGCCGCCGTCCGCGGCCACCGCCGCCGCGAAGTAGTCGAGTGCGGTCCGCGGGACGCCGGCGTCGAGCTGGCAGACGAGGCCCGGCACGAAGGGCAGGCCCGCCTCCTGCATCACGAGCCCGAGCGCGTGGAGACACTCCGGCGTCTCGATGCCGCGGTCGACGGCGGCGAGCGCGCGCTCCCGGGTCCCGGCCGTGAGGTCGGGCGCGGCGTCGAGCCCCGCGCGCAGCAGGTCGGCCGCCACCCCGCCGCGGCCGAGCCGGCGCTCGATCTCGGCCGCGACGAGCCAGGCCCGTACGAGCTTCGGTTCCTGCTCGCGCGCCTCGGCGAGCACGGCGAGCGCCGCCGAGTGCTGCTCCGCCCAGACGAGGATCTCGGCGAGCGCGACTGCGGCCTCGGCCTCCCCGGCGTCGGCGGCGGCGCGCAGGCTCTTGGCGGCGGCCGGCACGGTGACCGCCGCCGAGGCGAGGCCGCGCACGGCGGCCAGGTGGGCGGTCATGCCCCACGCCAAGGGGACGTCGGCGGCAACGTCCCGGCGGACGATCCCCGCCTCGACCGCGGCCGAGAGCGCGGCCATCCGGGCGCGCAGCGTGTGGCGCTCGCGGACCGCTTGCGCGCCGTTGGCCGCGACGCGCGCGCGCTCCGCGTCCGCGCGGACGTAGTGCGCCACCTGCGGGACCAGGTCGTCGGGCCCGTAGACGGCGAGGTGCTCGCCGGGTGTGAACAGGTCGAGGAGCCCGTTGTCGATGCGCTCGGTCGCGAGGAGGGCGCCGCAGGCCATGGCCTCGAAGACGCGGAAGTTGAGGTCGCCGAGGATCGCCTCGTTGAGGACGATCTTCGACGACGCGAACACCGCCGCCATCTCCTCCCACGAGAGCCGCGTTCCCACCGACTCGCCGAAGGTGGCGAGGCCGAAGCGCCGGCGCAGGCACTCCACGACGGCGGCGCGCTTCGGCCGGGTGGCCGGATCGACCGTGCCGACGAAGACGAGGTCGTGGACGCGCCTGAGCCCGCGCTCGTGGAACACCCGCTCATCCGCGCCCCACGGCAGCCAGCGGGCGGGAACACCGGCGGCGGCAAAGAGCGGCACGTAGTCCTTCTGCGCGACGACGACGAGGTCGAAGAGCCGCGCGTAGTGACGCTGCCAGAAGAAATTCATGTGCACGTCGATGGCGTAGTAGAGGCGCGGGGCGGGGACGTCCTCCAGGCCGAAGGGAAGCGCCTGCGGCCCGAGCATGTCGGCGACGAGCAGCAGGTCGGGCGGGGCGGGGAGACGCCGCCACAGGGCGCGCACGTCGAACGGCACGCCCGCCGCGGCGAGCCCGGGGTATTCCTCGAAGGCGGCGATCACCTCGTGCCCGAGCGCGCGCAGCGGCTCTACCAGATGAGCGTTGCCGACGTGGAGGATGCGCACGCGGGCGGGTGGGGCAATTTCCGTTCCGCGGCGGCGCACGCCAACGGCGGCAGTTCGGTTCCTCGCACGCGGCAGGAATTGCCGCAGCCGGCTGGCGCCGACCTGTCGGCGGCGGGGCGAGGACGCTGGCACGAGCCGTGCACCGCGCGCCGGGTCCCGCATGTCTCACCTCGAGGAGAACCTGCGCGCGCTGGCCGCGCGCCATCCGCGCCTGGCGGCCGAGATCGCTGCCGCGGCGCCGCTGCCGTCGCTTCCCGAGCCGACGCCGGCGGGCGACCCGACCCTCACCGCGGACGGCGTCCTCCTCCACAGTCGCCATGACCCGCGTCGCGAGGCGGCGCGCTGGGCAGAGGCGCAGCGCGAGCGCCTCGGCGAACGGGCGGACGCGACGGCCGTCGTCCTCGGGCTCGGTCTCGGCTACCACCTGGAGGCGCTTGCCGCCGCCTGGCCGGGGCCGATCGTCGTCGTCGAATCCGACCGGGCGCTCTGGCGGACGGCGCTCGCGGCCCGTGACCTGCGGGCGGTCCTCGCCCGCGTCACCGTGGCCGAGGAGCCGCTCGCCGAGGAGGCGATCGACGCCTGGGGCGTCCCGGTCGTTCTCCCGCACGCGCCCTCCGTGCTGCGTGGCCAGGGGCTGCGGGCGCTCGGCGAGTCGATTGCCGGCCGCGCCGCGCTGCGCGGTCTCCGCCTCCGCATCCTCGTCGTCTCGCCCCTCGCCGGAGGCTCCCATCCGATGGCGGGGCACTGCGCGCGGGCGCTGACCGAGCTCGGCCACGCCGTCCGGCTCCTCGACCTCTCGCCCTTCGCGCGGGGGATGGAGGCGATCCCGGGCTTCACGCCGCGCCGGGCGGCGCGCGGCGCGGTCGAGCAGGCCTACATGCGGTTTCTCGGCAGCGGCGTCCTCGCCGCGGTCGAGGCGGAGAAGCCCGACCTCGTGCTCGCGCTCGCGCAGGCGCCGCTCGACGCCGCGGTGCTCGCCGAGATCGGCCGCCGCGGCGTGCTCCGCGCCTTCTGGTTCGTCGAGGACCACCGGCTCCTCACCTACTGGCAGAACGTGATCGGCGAGTACGACTACTTCTTCGCGATCCAGCAGGGTGCCTTCCTCGACGAGGCCGCCGGCCGCTCGGCGGCACGGGTCGCCTACCTGCCGTGTGCCGCCGACCCGGCCGTGCATCGGCCGCTCGCGCTCACGGCCGCCGAGCGCGCGGCACTCGGCGCGCCGGTGGCCTTCCTCGGTGCCGGCTACCGCAACCGCCGGATCGCCTTCCGCCCGCTCCTCGACCTCGGGCTCAAGATCTGGGGCACCGAGTGGGCCGGGGCCGGCCAGGTCGAGGCCGCCGTGCAGCGCGACGGCGCGCGCATCTCCACCGAGGACTCGGTGCGCATCTTCAACGCCACGCGGGTGAACCTGAACCTCCACTCCTCGACCTACGTCGACGGCGTCGACCCGCGCGGCGACTTCGTGAACCCGCGCACCTTCGAGCTCGCTGCCGCCGGCGCGTTTCAGCTCGTCGACCGGCGCACGCTCCTGCCGCCGCTGCTTTGCCCCGACCAGGAGGTGGCGACGTTCACCGACGCCGCCGAGCTGCACGACCTCGTGCGCCACTACCTCGCCCACCCCGAGGAGCGCGCCTGGCTCGCGGCCACGGGCCGTACCCGAGTGCTCGCCGAGCACACCTATCGCCACCGCATGCAGCGCCTGCTCGAGACCATCGCGGCGGGCGACCACGAGCGGCTCGGCGCGCGGCCGCGCGAGGAGACGGCGGCCGACGCCGCCCGGCGCGAGGGCGACACGCCGCTCGGGGCCGTTCTGCGGCGGCTCTCGCCGGCGACGCCCTTCACGCTCGACGGCGTCGTGCAGGGCCTGCTGCACCGCACCGGCGATCTCTCCGACCCCGAGGCGATCCTCCTCTTCCTCCACCAGTTCGACGAGCTCTACGTGCGGGAGCAGCGCGCATGAGGAAGATCCTCGTCGTCAATCTCACCCGCTTCGGCGACCTCCTGCAGACCTCGCCCACGATCGTCGGGCTGCGCGAGAACCATCCCGACGCCGAGCTGGTCGCGCTGGTCGAGCGGAACTTCGCCGACGTGGCGCGCGGGCTGCCGGCCGTCGACCGGGTGTGGGAGCTCGACCTCGACCGGCTGGGACGCATGCTGATCGGCGAGACCGGCGACGGCCTCCGCGCCGCTTACCGGCTCGTCGATGAGACGGTCCAGGCGCTCCGCGCCGAACGCTTCGACCTGGCGCTCAACTACTCGAGCTCGAAGATGAGCGCCGTGCTGCTGCGCCTGATCGGGGCGCCCGACACGCGCGGCTGGACGATGAGCGCCGACGGGCATCGGCTGATCGCGCATCCCTGGTCGCGGCTCTTTGCCGCGAGCTGCCTCCACCGCCGCCAGGCGCCGTTCAACCTGGTCGACTACTACAAGCGGGTGGCGGGCGTCGCCGCCGGACCCGAGCGGCTCTTCTTCGAGGTTCCCGCCGACGCGCGGCGCTGGGCCGCGGATTTCCTCGCGGGGGCCGGCGCGCCCCCGGGAGCGCCCCTCGTCGCCTTCCAGCTCGGCGCGAGCCGTCCGGTCAGGCGCTGGCCCGCCGCCCATTTCGTCGCGCTCGCCCGCGCCCTGCATGCCGCGATCGGCGCCCGCTTCCTCCTCTGCGGCGGAGGTGGCGACCGTCCCGTCGCCAACGAGATCGCGGCGGCGCTCGGCTCGCTCGCCATCGACGCCTGCGGGCGGAGCTCGATCGCCGGGCTCGGCGCGCTCCTCGAGCGCGCCGACGTGCTGGTGACGGGGGACACGGGGCCCATGCACATGGCGGTGGCCGTCGGCACGCCCGTGGTGGCGCTCTTCTTCGGCCCGGCGCTGCCCTTCGACACCGGGCCGTACGCCGCCGACCACGTCTGCCTGCACGCCGAGGTGGCGTGCGCGCCGTGCGACCACAACGTCACCTGCCTCGAGCCCTTCTGCCGCGACACGCTCGCGCCCGCGGCGGTGGCCGAGGCGGTGCTCGCGCGGCGGGCCGGAGACTGGCAGGCGCTGGCCGCCGCCGCCGCGCGCTGGCCCGCGATCGCGTGGTATCGGACCGGGTTCGACGCCGAGGGCCTCGCCGACGTCAGCTTGCTCGGCGCGCGGCCGCCCGGCCGCGCCGAGGGGCTGCGCCGCGCCTACCGGGCGCTCTGGAAGGCGGTGCTCGAGGGGACGGCGCCGCGCCCGGCATCGGCCCTGCTCCCGCGTGACGCAGCCGTCCTGCGCGAGGTCGCGCGGCTTGCGGCCGAGGGCGCCGGCAGGGCGCTGGGCGTCGAAGCGCTCGCCGCGGACGCCTGCGACCTCGACGCGCTCGAGGGCGCCGCCCGGCGGCTCGAGGAGCTCGACGCCCGGCTCTTCCGCCTGGGGGCGATGCACGAGGCGGCGGCCCTCCTCGTGCAGGTGTTCCGCTTCGAGACGGAGAACCTCGAGGGTGAAGACGTGGGCGCGCTCGCGCGGGCGACGCGCGTCGTGCACGAGGAGCTCGCGGCGCGCGCCCGGCTCCTCGCCGAGATGCTGGAGCCGGCGGGCGCGGTGCGGCCGGCGATGTCACAGGGAGGCGATCATGCGAGTGTCGGTTGACGGGAACGAGATCGAGCTGCCGGGCGCGGTGAGCCTGGCCGAGCTGGTGGAAGCACTTCAGCCGCTCATCGACCCGGCGCGGGTGGTGACGCGGATCGAGGTGGACGGCACGCCTGCCGATCCCACCGACCGTGCGGCACTCGCGGCGCGCCGGCTCACCGGCCGCGAGTCGATCGCCGTCGGCAGCGAGACGCCGAGCGACTTCGCGGCGAGCCGGCGGAAGGAGATCGCGGGCCATCTCCACCGCGTGGCGGACCGCCTGGCCGCGGCGGCCAGCGGCCTCGCCGCGGGCGAGACCGTGGCAGCGAATCGGCTGCTCGCGAGCGCCACGCGGGACCTGGCCCTCGTGCTCGAGCTCGATCACCAGGTGGCCGTGCTCGAGGCGGGCGTGCCCGCCTGCGGCGCGCTGGTGGCGGCCGTCGACCGCGTCGGTCCGCTTCTCGCCGCCGCCGAGCGCGAGCGGCGCTGGGCGGATGTGGCCGAGCTGCTCTCCCAGGAGCTCGTGCCGCTGCTCCGCGCTGGAGCCGGCGGAGTTTGTGAATGAATCCCCGGACCGAGCCAGGAGGCCGAGGCGCCCGCAGCGCAAGGCGCGACGACGAGTCATAGCCGGAGGCTATGGCGAGGAGGAGCAACGCAGCGATGCGGGATGCATCGGCCTCGTGGCGACGGGAGGGGATTCGTTCACAGACTCCTGGTCAAGCTTCTGGCCCGTCGTGTCAGGACGCTTGCTCTGCACCTGCAGCAAGTGCCCGTGCGGCAACATTTGCCCCGTGGCACATCGCTTGCTCCCCAGCGCCGCGTGCGACGGGTGAACGGTGTTGGGTGGTGCTGGCTGGCGGTCGTGGTGGCGGCGTTGACGGGAACGGCCAGGGGGGAGGACCCGTTGCCGGGCGATGCGAGCGGGGGACGGGGTGAACCCCCGCCCCCCCTCGCGGCGCCCGAGCTGACGCGCGTGAACGGCGCACCCTTCGTGTGGCCGGCGCTCGATGCGGCGCTCTACGCCGGTGCCGGGCCGTTTCGCGAGGCGGTGGCGGCCTGGCGCGAGCAGGGCGCTCGGCCGGCGCGCTCGCTCCCGCCTGCCAACTCGCCGGCGGCGCTCTACCTCGCGGCCGACTTCGCCTACCTCGCCGCCGCCGCCGGCGCGGGCGACTACCTCGCCGCGGTCACGGGCTACGAGCGCGCGCTGCGCGAGGCACCGGACTTCCCGGACGCCGCGCGCGGGCGCTTCATGCTCGGACAGGCGAACCTGCTGCTCGGCTTCGGACCCGAGGCGGGAGCGGCGTTTGCTGATCTCGTTCGCCACGATCCGCAGAGCCCCCTCGCGGGCGACGCACGGCTCGGCCAGGCGGCGGCGCTCCGACTGCGGCGCCGTCCCACGGAGGCGCGACGCCTGCTCGACGCGGTGCTCGCCGAAGCGAGCGGGGCGCTCCTCTGCCGCGCGCGCGGCGAGGAGGTGGCCGAGGCCCGTGCGGCCGGCTCGCCCGCCGAGGCCGCCCGAGCCTATCGCCGCCTCGTGGCCGTGTGCCCCGCTGCGCTACAGGATCCGGTCACGCGCGGTGACTACGCCGAGGCACTCGCCGCCGCGGGCGATCGCGACGCGGCGCAGGCGGTGCTCGCCGCCGCGCCGCCTCCCGGCGACCCGCGTCTCGACCTGCTCGCCGGCCGGCTCGCCGCCGACGCCGGCGACGTCGAGGCGGCCCGTACGGCTTACGAGCGCGTGCTCGGCAAGCGCGCCTCGGATGCCGTCGTGACCGAGGCGAAGATGCGGCTCGCCCTCCTCGACGCCGCCGGCGACCCCGCGCGTGCGACCGCGGCGCTCCTGGGACTCGCGGGCGAGGCCCAGACCCCCGCGCTGCGCGCCGCGCTCCTCGGCACGGCGGCCGACACCGCGGCGCGCGCCGGCCGCTTCGAGGAGGCGCTCGGGCTGCTCGAGCGCGCCGCGACGCTCGGGCCCGAGGGCGCGGCGCAGGCGGACGGGCGGCGCGCCGAGATCCTCGGTCGCTGGGTCGCCGCGCTCGGCGGCGCCGACGATGCGGCGGGCGTCGCGGCCGTCTATGCGGCCTACGCCACGGACATCGACGCGGCCGCCGCCCCCGAGGACGCGCTCGCGATTGCGCGCGCGCTCGGCCGGCTCGGACTCCACCCGAGCGCGGTGCGCCTGCTCGAGCTCGCCCGCGAGCGGAGCGCCTCGCGACCCGAGGTCGAGGTCGCGCTCGCGGAGGAGACGCTCGCCGCGGGCGACGTGGCGGCGGCTCGCACCGTCGCGCGGCGGCTCCTCGCGGGCCGGCTTCCCGCCGAGCTGCTGCCCAGGGCGCGCGCGGTTGCCGCCCGCGCCGCGCTCGCCACGGGTGACGTCGCGGCGGCGGCCGAGCTGGCCTCCGGCACGATGGACGCCGGCCTCGAGGCCGACGTCGGGCGCGCGCTCGTGGCGGGAGGAAATCCGGCTGCGGCGTGCGCGCTGGTCGCGCCGGCCGTGGTCGATCGGGAAGCACCCGCGCGCGTGCTGCTCGTGGCGGGCGCCGCCGCCGCGGCCGAGGGCGTCTGGGATGCCGCCTCCGAAGCCTACGACCGCGCGCTGGGCGCCGGGGACGGGACGGAGCGCCTCGAGGCGGCCGCCGGGCTCGCCCGCCTGGCGCTCGCTCGCGGCGACCGCACCGCGGCCCGCAGCGCCCTCGCGCGTGCCGGTGATCTCAAGGATGCGCTCGTCCGCCGCGCCGCCAGCGCCGCGGACCGGAGCCTCGCCGTGCCATGAGCGGGAGCGAAGGATATCGATGAGCATGATGGCCGTCCCCACCGCGCCGGAGGAGCTGCATGGCCTGGCGCGCGCCTTCGACGGCTTCACCGCCGCGACGGCACGCCTCGAGCACGAGTACGCCACGCTGCGCGCCCGCCTCGCGCGCCTGACCGCCGAGCTCGAGGAGAAGAACCGCCTGCTCGCCGAGAGCCTCGAGCGCGAGCGGCGGCTCGAGGCCGAGGCGCTCCGCCAGAGCCGGCTCGCCGCGATGGGCGAGATGGCCGCCATGCTGGCGCACGAGATCCGCAACCCCCTCGGGGCGATGGAGCTGTTCACGGGTCTCCTGCTGGACGACCTGCGCGACCGGCCCGACACGGTCCGTCTCGCGCGCCAGGTGGCGAGCGGCATCGCCGACCTCAATCATCTGGTCACCAACCTGCTCGAGTTCACCCGCACGCACGTCCCACGCCGGCAGCGCGTCGACTGCTGCGCGCTCGCCGAGGAGACGCTGCGCTACATGGCCGACCTCGTCGCCGCGCACGCGGTCGCGGTCGAGCGGCGGTACGCGGCGCCGGCGGTGCACGCGGTCGCCGACCCGCATCTCCTCCGCCCCGTGCTGCTGAACCTGATGCGCAACGCGGCGCAGGCGATGCCCACGGGCGGGACGCTGACCGTCGCGGTCGAGCCGGGCGTGGCCGGCACGCGGCTGACCGTCGCCGACACGGGGCCGGGCATCTCCCCGGGCGCGGAGGCCGACATCTTCCGGCCGTTCTTCACCACGCGCGCGAAGGGGACGGGGCTCGGTCTGGCGGTCGTCCAGGAGCTGGTGGGCGCGATGGGCGGCACGCTCGCGGTCGCGAGCGAGCCCGGTCGCGGCGCGGCCTTCACGGTGGTCCTGCCCGCAGAGGAGGGGGGGAACGGAGCATGAGATCGGTCCTCATCGTCGACGACGAGCCGGGCATGCGTGCCGGGCTCTCGGAGGTGCTCGGCCGCGGCGGCTTCGCCGTCGAGCAGGCGGCGAGCGCCGAGGAGGCGCTGGCGCGGCTCGTGGAGCGCGGCGGGCAAAGCGGGCAAAGCGGTCAAAGCGGTATAGATCTGCTGGTCACCGACCTCCGCCTCCCCGGCATCAGCGGCCTCGAGCTGATCCGCGCCGCCCGCCAGGCCGGTAGCCAGATGCCGGCGATCGTCATCACCGCGCACGGCACGGTCGAGGACGCCGTGGCGGCCATGAAGCTCGGCGCCTTCGACTTCCTGACCAAGCCCTTCTCGCCGGCCGACCTGCTGCACCTCGCCGTGCGCGCGGCGGGCGAGCGGCCGGCGCCGGAGGCCGGGAACGGGCGCGCGAAGGGCGGCGAGGGCACCGCGCCCCGGCGCCGTCCGATCATCACGCGCGACCCCGCGCTGCAGCGCGTCCTGACCGTCGCCGAGAGCGTGGCCTCGAGCCGGGCGCCGGTGCTGATCCAGGGCGAGAGCGGCACGGGCAAGGAGCTGCTCGCCCGGTACGTCCACGAGAGCGGCTGCCGGCGCGGCAAGCCCTTCGTCGCCGTCAACTGCGCGGCGCTGCCGCGCGACCTCCTGGAGAGCGAGCTCTTCGGGCACGAGCGCGGCGCGTTCACCGGCGCCATCACGCGCAAGACCGGCAAGTTCGAGCTCGCCAGCGGCGGCACGATCCTGCTCGACGAGATCAGCGAGATGGAGCTCGGCCTCCAGGCGAAGCTCCTGCGCGTGCTCCAGGAGTACGAGGTGGACCGCGTCGGGGGCAGCGCGCCGGTGCCGGTGGACGTCCGGGTGGTCGCGACGACCAACCGCCGGCTCGCCGAGATGGTCGACCGCGGCCGCTTCCGCGAGGACCTCTACTACCGGCTGACGGTGATCCCGCTGGTGCTCCCGCCGCTGCGCGAGCGGCCGGGCGACATCGACCTCCTCGCCGATCACTTCCTCGAGCGCTTCTCGGGCGCCCGGGCGCTCCGGCTCGCGCCCGAGGCGCGCGAGGCGCTCAAGGCGCGGCCCTGGCCGGGGAACGTGCGCGAGCTCGAGAACGCGCTCGAGCGCGCCGGGCTCCTCGCCCGTTCCGAGGTGGTGACCCGCGAGGACCTCGACGACCGCGACGCCGGGGTGCCGCGGCTCGCGCTCGGCGACCTCGCCGGACTCACGGTCCGCGAGATGGAGCGGCGGCTCATCTTCGACACGCTCAAGCGCACCCAGAACAACCGCACCCAGGCGGCGCGGCTCCTCGGCATCAGCATCCGAACGCTGCGCAACAAGCTGGCCGAGTACCGCCAGCGGGGTGAACTGCCGGCCGAGGCGCCGGCGGAGACCTGAGGGAGACCATGCCGAACATCCTCTTCGACCCGACGATCGAGGGCCTGGCCCGGACGCTCACGCTGCACCAGCAGCGCCACGAGGTCCTCGCTTCGAACCTGGCCAACGTCGAGACCCCGGGCTACCGCGCCCGCGAGCTCGACTTCCAGGACGTCCTCAAGGAGGCCTTCGAAGAAACCACCGGGGGGGGTGGCGAGCGCGCCGAAGGGCGCGCTTCGATGGAACGCGCTTCGACGGTCGTCGAGGACAAGACGGCGCCCCGCCGCGCCGACGGGAACACGGTGGACATGGACATGCAGATGGCGAAGCTCAACGCCAACGGCACCAGCTACCTTGCCCTGGCACGCATCCTCGGGCGCCGCGTCGCGCTCCTGCGCCAGGCAATCGACGGGACACGCTGATGGACCTCACGGGAACGCTGGCCATCTCGGGGAGCGCGCTCAGCGCCGAGCGGCTCCGGCTCGACACCATCGCCTCCAACCTGGCGAACGCCTCCACCACGCGGACGCCGGAAGGCGGGCCGTACCGGCGGCGGAACGTCGTCTTCGCCGCGGAGCCGCTCGAGAACGACTTCGGCGAGACGCTCGCGTCGCTGGCCGAGCAGGGCGCGCACGAGGGCGTGACGGTCACCGACGTGGTCGAGGACCGCACGCCGCCGCGCATGGTCTTCGATCCGAGCCACCCCGACGCCAACGCCGACGGCTACGTCGCCTATCCGAACGTCGACCCGATGGCGGAGACCATCGACCTGATGGCGGCGACGCGCGCCTACGAGGCCAACGTCCAGGTCGTGAATGCCACCCGCCGGATGGCGGAAGCCGCGCTCGGAATCGGCGGCTGAGGGGGAGAGCGATCATGGATGTCACGCGCATCGGCACCCCGGCGGCTCCGGCGCCCGACGCCGCCGCCGGCAGCACGGGCGGCGCGCCGGGGCAGGCGTCGTTCGGCAAGGTCCTCAAGGACTCGCTCGCCCAGGTGAACCACCTCCAGCACGAGGCCGACGGCGCCATCCGCGAGCTGGCGAGCGGCGGCACGGCGACGCTCCACGACACGATGCTGGCGATCGAGAAGGCCGAGCTGTCCTTCCGCCTGATGATGCAGGTGCGGAACAAGATCGTCGAGGCGTACCAGGAAGTCCTCCGCATGCAGGTGTAGTGGATGGGCGCGCGGCTCGAGAGACTGTGGAGCCAGCTGGCGGCGTTCTTCCTCGCCCAGCCGCCGGCGCGGCGGGTGGCGATCGGCGCGGTCGGCCTGCTCTCGATGGCGGCGGTGCTCGGGCTCGCCTGGTGGGCCCAGCGGCCGCTCTACCGGCCGCTGTTCACGAACCTCTCCGAGCGCGATGCCTCGGCGATCGTCGAGGCGCTCAAGACGGAGAAGGTGCCCTTCGAGCTCGAGGACGGCGGCCGGGCGGTGCTCGTGCCCGCCGAGCACCAGTACGAGCTCCGGCTCACGCTCGCCAGCCGCGGCCTGCCCGAAGGGGGCGGGGTCGGCTTCGAGATCTTCGACAAGCAGACGCTCGGCCAGACCGACTTCCTCCAGCGGCTCAACTACCAGCGCGCGCTCCAGGGCGAGCTCGGCCGCACGATCGGCCAGCTCGGCGGCGTCGAGGCGGCGCGCGTGCACCTGGCGCTGCCCGAGCGCTCGCTGTTCGTCGCCGAGGACCGGCGGCCCTCGGCCTCGGTGGTGGTGAAGCTCGTGCAGGGGCGGACGCTGTCCGCCGCGCAGATCGACGGCATCGTGCACCTCGTGGCGGCGAGCGTCGAGGGTCTCCAGCCCGACGGCGTGACCGTGGTCGACGAGGGGGGGCGCATCCTCACGTCGGACCGGCGCGGCGCCGAGGCCGCCGGCACGTCGAACGTCCCGATCGAGATCCAGCAAACGCTCGAGCGCGGCGCCGAGGAGCGGATCGAGAGCATGCTCGGTGCGGTGGTCGGGCGCGACAAGGTGGTGGCGCGCGTTGCGGCGAGCCTCGATTTCGCCCGCGTCGAGCGGACGGAAGAGACCTACGATCCGGACCGCACCGCCATCCGCACGCAGCGGACGACGCGCGAGGAGACGATCGGCCAGAAGACGCCGGGCGGCGCGCCCGGCGTGCAGGCGAACCTCACGAACGACCCGGCGGCCACGACCGGACCCGACGGCCCCAAGTCCGAGCGGCGCGACGAGACCCAGAGCTACGAGGTGTCGAAGGTGACCTCGCGCACGATCGCGCCGGTCGGCGCCGTGAAGCAGCTGTCGGTCGCCGTGCTGATCGACGGTACCTACACCGAAGGGGAGGGCGGCAAGCGCGTGTTCACCGCGCGACCGTCGGAGGAGATCGACCGGCTCCGCGAGCTCGTGAAGAGCGCCGTCGGCATCTCGGAGAGCCGTGGCGACAAGATCGAGATCACGAGCGTGCCGTTCCAGTCGGAACCCCTGCCCGCCGGCGAAGGCGCTTTCGGTGCTGTGGGCCGCTGGGCGCCGGCCGTCCTGACGCGCCTCCTCGCCGTCGCCTTCGCGGCGGCCATGCTGCTCTACGTCGTCCGTCCCGTCGTGCTCGGCGTCGCGAGCCGGCTGCCCGGCCCGCGCGGGATCGGCGCGATGGAAGGCGCCGTCGCGCAGCTCACGCACGAGAACCTCGCCCTCACGCAGGAGCACCCCGAACGCGCCGCGCAGCTCGTCCGCGAGTGGCTCCGCGAGGGCGCCCCCCAGGTCTGACCGATGGCCGAGCCCGCGACGCTCCCCGCGCCGCGCCTCCCCACCCCGCAGACCGGGGCGGAGAAGGCGGCGATCCTCCTCCTGACGCTCGGCGTGGAGGCCGCGGCCCGCGTCTTCCGCCATCTGAACGAGCAGGAAGTGCGGCAGGTCTCCGAGGCCATCGCGCGCCTGCGCTCGATTCCCCGCGAGCAGGCGGCGCACGTGCAGGAAGAGGCGTGGCGCTGGCTCACGAACCGCGAGGGTCTCCTCGTGGATGGCGAGCGCTTCGCGCGCGACCTCGCCAACGGCGGCAAGCCGTCGCCCGCGGTCGAGCGCGACGCGCTGCCCGGCCGGCCCGCGGGCCTCACCCCGAGCCTCGGCGACGTCGCGCCGGCCGCGCTCGCGCAGCTCCTCGCCCACGAGCATCCGCAGGTGATCGCCTTCGTGATCGCCCAGCTCGAGCCGCGCCAGGCGGCCGAGGTGCTCGGCGCGCTGCCCGAGGCGCTCGCGCCCGACATCATCCGCCGCGTCGCCGACCTGCAGAACATCTCCGACGAGATGCTGACCGAGGTGCGCGAGGTGCTCCAGGTGCAGGTCGAGGGACTCGAGCGGGTGAACCGCGGCAGCAAGCTCAAAGGGCCGAAGCTCGCCGCCGAGATCCTGAACAGCGCCGACCGCGAGCTCGAGACGCGCATCTTCACGCAGCTCGAGGCCGACGTGCCCGACGTCGCCGACAGCATCCGGAACCTCATGTTCACGTTCGAGGACCTGATCCGCCTCGACAACCGCGGCATGCAGGTGGTGCTCAAGGAGGTCCCGCGCGAGGACCTGATGCTCGCCCTCAAGACCGCGAGCCCGGCGATGCGCGACAAGATCTTCGGCAACATCTCGCAGCGCGCGGCGGAGATCCTGCAGGAGGACATGGGCAGCATGGGACCGGTGCGGCTGAAGGACGTCGAGCAGGC
>VBKF01000154.1 GCA_005888095.1 Deltaproteobacteria bacterium
GAGCCGGGCGACGAGCTCCAGCGCGCGTTCCACGCCGGCTACGAACACGGGCGCGAAGAGGCGACGGGGCAGCTCGCGACGGTGGCCGAGTCGCTCGTGAAGGCGCTCGAGGAGCTCGCGGAATTCCGCGGGCGGCTGCGCGAGCGCTACGAGCGCGAGCTGCTCGAGCTGGCGCTCGGCGTGGCGCGGAAGATCGTCCACGAGGAGGTGTCCGCGCGGCCGGAGATCTGGCTAGGTCTCATTCGCGCCGCCGTGCGGCGGATCGTCGACCGGGAGCGCATCACCATCCGAGTGCCGCCACGCCTGCTCGCATTCCTCCGCGATCGGCTGCCGGACCTCCGCGCGTCGCTCGACGCCGTCAAGGAGATCGACCTGGTCGAAGACGCGGGCCTGCCCGACGCGGGCTGCG
>VBKF01000155.1:0-3029 GCA_005888095.1 Deltaproteobacteria bacterium
CTCTGCCGCATCTCGACCCAGGAGAAGAGCGGCATCTTCGCCGAGGTGGTGGGCTTCCGGAGCGGCCGCGTGCTGCTCATGCCGCTCGGCGACCTCGCCGGCGTCTCGCCGGGCAGCCAGGTGATGCTCGTGCGCGAGCGGCCGCTCGTCGGCGTGGGGGACGCGTTCCGCGGGCGGATCGTCGACGGCCTCGGGCGGCCGCTCGACGGCCGCGGCCCGATCGAGCGCGAAGGCGACTACCCGCTCTACGGCCAGCGCATGAACCCGCTCGAGCGCCGTCCGATCCGCGAGCCTCTCGACCTCGGCGTCCGCGCGATCAACGCGCTGCTCACCTGCGGCCGTGGCCAGCGGCTCGGCATCTTCGCGGGCTCGGGCGTCGGGAAGAGCGCGCTCCTCGGGATGATGGCGCGCTACACGCGCGCCGACGTGAACGTCATCGCGCTCGTCGGCGAGCGTGGCCGTGAAGTCCGCGAGTTCGTCGAGCGCGACCTCGGCGCCGGCCTCGAGCGCTCCGTCGTCGTGGCCGCCACGTCCGACCAGCCGCCACTCGTCCGCCTGCACGGCGCATTTCTCGCCGTCGCGCTCGCCGAGTGGTTCCGTGACCAGGACCGCGACGTCCTCCTCATGATGGACTCGCTCACGCGGGTCGCGATGGCGCAGCGCGAGGTCGGCCTCTCCGTCGGCGAGCCGCCGTCGACGCGCGGCTACACACCGTCGGTCTTCGCGGTCCTGCCCCGGCTCCTCGAGCGGGCCGGACAGGCGCCCGACGGCAGCATCACCGGCCTCTATACGGTGCTGGTCGAGGGCGACGACATGAACGAGCCGGTGGCCGACGCCGCCCGCTCGCTGCTCGACGGACACGTCGTCCTCTCGCGGCGCCTCGCGAGCGAAGGGCACTATCCGGCGATCGACCTCCTGGCCAGTCTGTCGCGAACCATGATCGACGTCGCCAAGCCCGAGCAGCTCGCGCAGGCCGCGCGGGTGCGCGGCTGGCTCGCGATCCACCGCGAGGCCGAGGACCTGATCCAGATCGGCGCGTATGCCCGCGGCTCGAGCGCGGCGATCGACGAGGCGATCGCGTGGCTGCCGCTCGTCACGGCGTTCCTCCGCCAGCCGCTCGACCAGCGCGCCTCGTACGAGGAGAGCGTGGCGGCGCTCCAGGGCCTCATCGGCGACTGATGAGCGTGCGCTTTCGCCTGGCCCGCGTGCTCGGCCTGCGGACGCGTCTCCGCGAGCAGGCGCAGGACACCGTGCAGGAGTCCGCGGCGGCGCTCGCCGCCGCCGGCGAGCGGATCGACGCCGCGCGCGCCGTGCAGGACAGTGTGCGCGCGGCGGAGGACGCGTCGGCCGCGACGGGGATCAGGGGCGCCGACCTCGCACGCTCCCGCGCCTACGAGGCGAGCCTCGCCCTCGAGGAAGCGGCGCTGGTCGCCGCCCAGGCACGCCTCGCCGAGGACCTCGAGCGCTGTCGGGCCGTGCTGATCGAGCGCCGGCGCGAGGAGCGACAGCTCGAACGGCTGCGCGAGCGGGCGGAGGAACGGAACCGCGTCGCCGGCGAGCGCGCCGCGGCCGTCCTCCTCGACGACCTCGCACGGAGGAAGCCATGCGCGTGATCAAGGGACTCGTGCTCCTCGGGCTCGCCTTCAAGGTGATGGTGCTCGGGCTCTGGTGCTGGGACAGCGTGGCGCACGCCGAGCGCCAGACGAAGCCGACGGACGCCGTCGCGGAGACCGCGCTCGTGCCGAGCGACCTGCTCGCTCGGAGCCGCGGCTTCCACGACCTGCTCGACGCGGTCCGCCAGCGCGGCCAGGAGCTCGACGAGCGCGAGCAGGCCGTGAAGGCGCGCGCGGCCGCCGTCGACGCGCTCGAGAAGACCGTCGCCGAGGAGGTCGCGCGCCTCGAAGCGCTCGTCGGCGGCAAGGGCGCGCCCGCGCCGGCGGCCGAGGCCGCGGCCGCCGGCGTCGCGGCCGACATCACGAAGATCTACGAGTCGATGAAGGCGGAGGAAGCGGCCCCGATTCTCGACCGCCTGGACGACGCGACCGCGACGGCGATCCTTGGCCGCATGAAGCAGAAGCAGATCGGCGCCATCCTGGCCGCCATGAACCGCGACCGGGCCGTGGCGCTGACGAAGGCACTCGCCGGCGGTTCCTGAGGCCGGCGGTTTGTGCCCGGCCAGGCGAACGTTGCCGGCCGGCGACCGCGACGAACGCGATGACAGGCGAGGTGTCGCGTGGCACCGCGCTTGCTCCGCGCTGTCTCCACGATGGACGTCGCGGCGATTCTGCAGGCGCTCCTCGGCGCGGGCGCTCCGGCGGCGGCGCCGAGCGTCGCGGGCCCGCTCGATGCCACCTTCGCCGCGCTGTTCGCCGCCGCGGCGGGAACGACCCCGGCGGCCGGGGCGACGCCCGCCACGAAGCTCGCGCCGCCCGACGAACACCCCGACGTGCCGCCGGCTCCCACCGCGGATGCCCAGGCGCTCTCGCTGGCCGGCGCGGCCATCGCGGCAGTGTCGCCGCCCGTGGTCCCGAGTGCCACGCCGGTCGCGGCGAGCCCGCCGGCAGCGGCGCCCGCCACCGACGCGACCACCGTGGCCGCTTCGCCGACGGTGGAGCGCCCCTGTGTTCCCGCCGTCGCCGAGCAGGTCCCGGTGCCTGCGGCTCCCGCGGATCCTGCGGCGCCGCTCGCTCGGGCGCAGGCCACCCCGCAGTCCGCTGCGCCGGCCGCCACTCCGGTATCGGTCGAGCCCGATGTTCCGGCGGCGGACGAAGCGCAGGCGAGCGCCGAGCCGGCGGCCCCGACGCGCGTGGCCGAGCATGCTCCGAGCGCCAAGCCGCCCACGCTTCCTCCCGCAGCGCTCCCCGATGCGAAGCCCTCCGAGGAAGCGCCCGCGGCCACCGCGAAGCCGGTGCCGCACGCGGAGACGGCGACCGGAAGCCAGCACGACGATGCCGTTGCGGAGAGCGTCGAGCCGGCCGTCGATCGCGTCGCGCCACGGCGCACCGTCGAGCCTGCTGCGGCGCCGGCGT
>VBKF01000155.1:3083-6134 GCA_005888095.1 Deltaproteobacteria bacterium
GTGGCGCTCCCCGCCGCCCGCCGTGCGAGCGAGGGCAGCGAGGCGACCGTCAAGGGCGGCGATACGGCGCCGAGCCCGACGCCGCTGTCGCCGTCGACCACCACCCGCGAGCACGAGCGCGTGGAGATCGCGACGCCGGAGGCACCGGCGGCGCGCGCCGGTGCCGAGCACGACGTCGAGCGGCTCGTCCGGCTGGACGAGCTCCGGCCGGTCCGCGTGCGCGACGGCGGCGAGATGCGCATGGAGGTCTCGCCCGAGGGGCTCGGCCGCGTCGAGGTGCGCGTCGCGGTGCGCGCCGACGCGGTGCACGCCACGCTCTACGCGCAGCAGGACCATGCGCGCGACGCGCTCATGGCGCACCGGCCGGCGCTCGAAGCCGCGCTCGGTCGCTCGCACCTCAAGCTCGAGACGTTCTCCGTCGGCGTCGGCCAGCACGAGCTCGGCGACTCCGACCGGCGTACGCCTCAGTCCGAGCCCGCGCCTGACGAGCCCGGCCCGCGCCGGCCTTCGGGCCCCGTTGCCGCCGCTGCACCCGCGACCACACTGACGCCCGCCGCGAGCGGTGGACTGAGCCTCCGCGCATGAGCGCCGCGAGCGAAGGATATCGATGAGCCTCGGCGGCGTCTCCAGCACGCTTCTCCAGAACGTCACGGCCACCGCCACGCCCGGCGGCGTGCCGAAGAACCAGGCCGTCGACCAGAAGCAGTTCCTGCAGCTGTTCATCGCGCAGCTCCAGCATCAGGACCCGCTCTCGCCGCTCGAGCCCGACCAGCTGACCGCGCAGCTCGCGCAGTTCTCGCAGCTCGAGCAGCTGACCGGCGTGAACGACCGCCTCGACAAGCTGGCAGGCCAATCGAAGGACAGCGGCGGCGCCGCGCTCCTGAACCTGCTCGGCAAGCGCGTCAGCTTCGACGGCAGCACGCTCGTCGTGCAAGGCGGGAAGACCCCGACGGTGCGCTACACCGTGCCCGAGTCCGCTGACAAGGTGACGGCGACCGTGCGCTCGTCCGACGGCACCGCCGTCCGCGTGGTCGACCTCGGCGCGCAGGGCACCGGACAGCATACGTTCGCCTTCGACGGCAAGGGCGCGCTCGGCACGGTGCTGCCCGACGGCAGCTACCGGCTCGAGATCGCGGCGTCGAAGAAGGGCCAGACCACGCCGACGTCGTTCAGCTTGCTCACGGAGGCGACGGTGGACGGCGTCGACCTCACGGCCGACCCGCCGGCGCTGCTGGTGGGCGGCAACACGATCTCGTTCGACCAAGTGCGACAGGTACACCAGAACTCCTGAGGAGGAAGCGGGTATGGCAATTTTCGGAGCGCTGTCGACCGGGCGAAGCGGCCTCATCAACAACGGCGCCGCGCTGTCGGTCATCGGCAACAACATCGCGAACGTCGGCACGACGGGCTTCAAGGGCGCCCGCGTCGAGTTCGCGGACCTGATCTCGGCCGAGGCGGGCGGCGAGGTGGGCAAGATCGGCCTCGGCTCGCGCGTCGGCTCGGTCCGGACCCTGTTCACGCAGGGCTCGATCGAGAACACCGGCCGGAGCCTCGACCTCAGCATCGAGGGCCAGGGCTTCTTCGTCCTGCGCGAGGGTCAGGGCCACGTCTACACGCGCGCCGGCAACTTCTCACTCCAGCCCGACGGCGCGGTGACCAACCTGATCGGCAACCCGCTCCAGGGCACGGCGCTCAACGCCGACGGCACGACCGCCGGCGGCGTGCAGGACATCTCGGTGGCGGGCCTCTCGGCGCAGGCGAAGGCGACGTCGGCTGCGACCCTCAAGGGCAACCTCCAATCGGACGCGGCCGTCATTGCCGGCGGCTTCGATCCGACGTCGTTCCAGACCGCTTTCGCGAGCAGCAACTTCTCGACGTCAGTGCGGGTGTTCGACTCCCTCGGGAAGTCGCACGACGTGTCGGTCTTCTTCACGAAGACGGGAGACAATGCCTGGGACGTGCACTACGGCGTCGATGCCGGCGACACCGGCGGGACGGCGGGTACGCTCCAGAGCGTCGGCAACGGGACGATCACGTTCAAAAACGACGGCACGGTCGCTTCGTCGACCGGCGCGAGCGCGAGCGTCACGTTCTCGGGCGCTGCGGCGCAGACGATCGCCTTCAACCTCGGCACCGCCGGCCAGCTGGACGGCATGGGTCAGTTCGCGAGCCCCTCGGGCCTCAACTTCGTCTCGCAGGACGGCTTCGGCGCGGGCGGCCTGGTCAGCCTGAACGTGGATGCCCGCGGCATCCTGAGCGGCACCTTCGACAACGGCCAGACCCGTCCGCTCTTCCAGCTCGCGATCGCCCACTTCGCCGCCCCCGAGGGTCTGCTGCCCGGCGGCAACCAGCTCTACCGCGCGTCGATCGACTCCGGTCCGGAGGCGATCGCCACCGCCGGCTCCCAGGGCAACGGCACGATCGTCTCCTCGGCCCTCGAGCAGTCGAACGTGCAGATCGCCCAGGAATTCATCGACCTGATCAGCACGCAGCGCTCGTTCCAGGCGAATGCCCGGGTGATCACGGCGAGCGATCAGCTGCTCGGGGATCTGATCAATATCATCCGGTAGTTTGGTCGCGGGGGGGCTTGGTCCCCCCTGATGTCCGGTGTCGACGCCGCGGGCCCGTCTGGCCGCGGCGTCTGCGCATCTGCGTTCCGCGACGCCGCCGCACGCGGGCTCGCACGCGAAAACCCGTCTTCGAACCTGCCGGACCGCAGCGCGTAACGCGCTGCCGCGCTACGGGGGCGGGAGCGGCGCACCCGGCAGACTGTTGGCGGAGTTCATCGCCTGCACGCCGGCCTCGTTGTCACCGTCGAAGGGGGTCACGGGGCCCTTGCCCGTGCCGAAGCACACGTCGTCGCCGGCGGGGTCGGCGAACCAGAAGCCCACGTGGTTGAGGTCGACGCGCACCCGGCTTCCGTTCACGAGGGTGGAGGAGAACGCCTCCTCGACGATGAGCTTGAAGGTGTTCTCGCCCTGTCCATGCTCGTCGGTGCTGAAGTCGCCGATGTACTCCGCCGCACCGAAGGGAGCGCCAGGGATCTCGAGT
>VBKF01000156.1 GCA_005888095.1 Deltaproteobacteria bacterium
GAGCGAGGTGGTGACCACCGCGCCCGTGCCGAGCGGCCCGGCGAGGTTGGAGGACCACACCACGTGGGTGCTCAGGTCGACGCCGGCGCTGTCGTGGGCGCTCGCCTGGAGGGTGATCGCGTCGCCCGTGAAGTAGCTCGCGCCGGTGGGCGGCTGGGCGATGGTGACCGTCGGCGCCTGGGCCGCCACGGTGAGGACGAGCTGGGGCTTCTGGCCGCTCGTCGCGAGCGAGGAGTTGTAGCTGACGGTCGCCGTATTCGAGCTGTCGATCGCCAGGTTGTAGGTGCCGTCGGCGGTGATCGCCCCGTCGAGGATGAACTCGGCCGTGGCACCGGTCGCGACCGTGCCGAGGGTCTGGAGGCCGGCGCCGTCGACCGCGGGCCGGGTGTTGAAGGTGACGGCCGTCTCGCTCCACGTGTTGTTGCTGATCAGGTGCACGGTGCCGCCGCTCGCGGCGCCGGCGCTGACCCCGAGGCGGAGGCGGGCCTTCTGGACCTGGCGGCCGCTGACGCCCGTCACCGCG
This sequence comes from Deltaproteobacteria bacterium, assembly GCA_005888095.1. GTDB lineage: Bacteria > Desulfobacterota > Binatia > DP-6 > DP-6 > DP-3. The sequence goes on from VBKF01000156.1 coordinate 524, forward strand.
AAGCGGAGGTAGGTGACCCGGGTGGGCGAGGCGGCAGCGCGCAGGATCGTCGACGAGTTGAAGTTCTTCGTCGCCGAGCCGCTGTCGACGTAGGTGTCCGCCGTCGAGCTGAAGGTGAGGGTCGTCGACGGCAACGCCTGCGCTTTGCCCCGGTGCGACAGGAACGGCAGGAGCCCGAGGACTATCCAGAATCCCAGGGCCCTGCGGGCCACAGTGTGTCGAAATCTCATGGTCAGACCCTCTCCGGGGAGCGTTGTTGGGCGTAGAGTGCGAGCACCAGCTCGGCCATCCGGTCGATGCCGGCGATGAGGTCGCCGTCGGCCGGCACCTCGCGGAAGTTGCGGACCCAGCGGCCGAGGCCGCGGTAGCAGGCGATCTGGCGCTCGGTCTCCGCGACCGTCAGCTCGTTCTTGCGCGCGGTGATGACCGCCGGGTCGGCGGCGAGGCAGAAGGCGAGCGCCGGCTCGGGGATGAGCCGCATGACGAGCGCCTCCACCCGCGGCCGCTGCACGAGCGGGTGCGGGAAGGTGAGCAGGTCGTAGAAGTAGCGGTCGAGCACCACCACCTCGCCGCGCGCCAGGCGGGGCCGGACGTAGACGAGGTAGCGGAGCCACTTGTCGGCCATGATGTGGACGAGCCCGCTCAGGCGCTGCCGCCGCGTCACGTCCTTCACCGGCTTGACCTTGGCCGCCCCGCCCGCGAGGCGCTTGCGGATCTGCTGGCTCAGGCGGCGCGTCGGGAGCAGCGGCGCCTGGGCGCCGAGGTAGACGCCCGAGACCGGGATGTGGGTGCCGGCGAACCGCCGGCAGATCAGGTCGGCGCTGGTGGTCTTCCCCGAGCCGTCGGGGCCGACGAGGATGACCAGGTGTCCGGACGGGCGGAGCCAGCCGCGCACGCGGTCGGCAGCCGCGCCGGCGCGGGCGCGGAGCCAGCGCACGAACGTCCCGGGGCGGCGCCGCACGCAGGCGCGGACGAGCCGGCCCCGCAGCCGGAGCGCGCGCTCGGGCTGGCCGGCCTGGAGGCACTCGACCAGCAGCCCGGCGAGCGTGCGGCCCACCGCGCTCTCCGCCGCGGCCCGGAACTGGGCCGGATCGCCCGTGCCGAGCTCGGCGAGCCGCACCTGATACGACGGGCGCACGGCGCGCATGTCGATGACCGCGTGGAGGAGAATCGCGAGGCTCTCGAGCGCCGGTGACGGGACGTAGAAGCCGTCGGCGTGCCGCCGCCGCGTCGCGAGCACGAGCTCACCGCGGAGGTAGACGAGGCCGTGGTGCACGACGTCGGGCCGGAGGTCGAGGAGGATGCTGCTCTCGTGACCCTCCGTCGGCGCGGGGACCAGGCAATAGGTGACGTGCGAGCTCCGCTTGCGCCGCGCGGTGACCGAGAGGCCGAGGTTGGCCGCGAGGCGCTGGATGATCCGCTGCGAGAGCGCCAGGTCGTTCGGGTGGACGACCAGGTCGATGTCCTTCCCGAAGTGCTCCGGCCAGCGCTCGTAGTTGCGCAGGACCGCGTAGCGGACGCTCTCGTTGTAGTAGGCGGCGAAGAGCGCCGCCAGGAAGCGGCCGGTGAGCGAGCTCTCCCAGCCCTCGAGCGTCTCGGTGCGGGCGGCAGTGGACAGGCGCGGTGGCGTCACAGGATCCTCCTCACGGCCTCCACCACCTCGTGGAGGTTCTGATCGAGCCAGGACGGCGAGCGGACGAGCCAGCTGTCGCGGCGGAGCCGCAGGTGATCGAGCCAGCAGCAGAGCGCGAGCGCCTGGTAGAGCTCCTCGTCGGCGCCGACGGTCCGCATCTCCTCTTCGAGCAGACGCGTCTCGAGCGGCGGAAGCTTCCGGGCCAGGATGGAGCGCGCGAAGAGCGTGCCGAAGGCGAAGCCGGTGCGCCGGATGGGCCGGCGCGCGACCAGCACCATCAGGTCGATCAGCGGCAGCCCGCGCGCGTCGAACACCTCGAAGTCGAGGATGCCGGTGACCGCCTCGCGCGGGCCGTAGAGCAGGTTGGCGAAGTCGTAGTCGCCGTGGTGCCAGCCGAGCGGCAGCGTCCGGCCGATGAGCGTCCGCTCGAGGCGCCGCTCGATCGCGTCGAGGGCGACGCGCGGCTCGCGGCCGACGATGCCGCGGAGCTCCTCGAGCCAGCGGCCGCAGAGCCGCGCGAACTCGTCGCCGTCCACCGCCACGCGCTCCTCCGTCGCGCGGCGGAGCTGGCGGAGGACCTCGGCCGCGTTGAGGATTGCCCGGTCGTAGCGGCGCGTGCCGCGCGAGTAATAGACGCGGCCCGCCTCGCCCGGCACGGCGCTCTCGGCGAAGAAGGGCTGTCCCTCGAAGCTCCCGCGCCCGTACGGCGCCGGGAACAGGCGACGGAGCTCCTCCGGGATGCGGAGGTCGCTCACCAGCGTCTCGAGCGCCTGGTGGTGCGCAGCGCACGTGGCCTCGGCGCGCTCGTCGAGCGGCAGGCGGATGATCACGCCGTCGCCGTCCGGCGCGCCGGCCACGAGGACCGCGGCGCCCTTGGCGCGCACGAAGTAGCGCGTCAGCTGGCGGCCGTGGGCGATCTGGCCGCCCGTGGCGAGATGCTCGAGCAGACGCTCGGCCAGCGACGGGATCTCGGGCTCGGTCGAGAGCACGGCGCCGAGGCTGGGCAGCAGAGGATGGAGGCGCCGCTCGAGCGCGCCGTCGCGATTGCAGACGTCCCAGGCCTTGACGAGCGGCCGCACCAGGCGGCCCCGCGTGCGGTAGGGATCGGCCGACAGCCGGACGGCGCTCGACGGCTCGAGCTCGAGCACCTGGTGGAACTTGTGCTGGAAGGGGATGGGGGCCACGAGCCGGGAGCCGCGGAAGCCGGCGGCGGCCGCCGCCTCGCGGAGCCCGCGGGCGGAGAAGCTCGCGCCCGACGCGCGGCGCGCACCGAGGAGCCGCGTGAGGCCCGTGCGGTTGTCGGTCGCCACGTAGGCCTGGCCGCGGGGCGCCAGCACGCGGCGGAGCTCGCCCAGGAGCTCGCGGCCGCAGGCGGCCGACAGCACGCGTTCCCCCGCGACCGCCGTGAACCATTCGACGAGGCCGGGGGCCACGACGAGGTTCACGCTGCCGTCGGGCAGCGGCAGGCGGAGCGGATCCACGACGCGGGCGAAGGTCAGGTTCTCGAGGCCGGCCGCCGCGGCCTGCTCGTGCACGAGTCTCAAGCGCTCGACGCTGCCGTCGAGGACCACCACGTGGGCCGCGCTGCGCGCCAGGCTCACCGGGGCCGCGCCCCAGCTCGGGCCGAGGAAGAGGACCCAGGCGTTGGAGCGGAGGTTCAGGAGGAACTTCCAGCCGGCGCGCGTCGGGTCGACGAGGTCCTGGAGCGTGTCCTCCCAGGTCGTCCCGGCCACCTTCGCGCGGAGCCGAGCCCAGCGCGACTGCTCGGGGGCGCGCAGCGTCCCCGCCAGGACCTCGGCGGCGAAGCGCTGGCGCGCCACGTCCCAGCCGGCGGCGTGGGCGTCGGCGGCGAGCCGGCGCATGCGGTCGGACGCGAACGTCCGGCCCGCGACGTTGACCGCGAAGGGCGGTCCGAGGAGGTAGACGCCGTCGCGGCGCGGGTAGCGGAGCGCGCAGGCGGTGCAGCGGACGGAGGCCGCCCGCACCGAGAGCGGACCGCGGCAGACCGGGCAGGCGAGCGGATCGGGGCCGCTCGGCAGTGGGTTACGCAGGGTCAGGGGAGTACTCCTTCATGCCCAGCAGCTGGGGCAGCGAGATGCCGGAGGTGGAGAGGAAGAGGAGCGTGAGGGCCGCCGCCTTGACCGAGTAGGCGACGCTCGAGGTGACCGCGGCGCCGATCAGGCTGTAGTGCGGGATCAGCGTGACGTCGCCGATCACCGTGATGACCAGGCCGGCGAGCGCCGTGTAGCTGTTGAACTCGGGGCGCCCGATGCCGACGTTGTAGCCGTTCAGCACGCCCGCCCCGCCGAGCGCGGCCAGGCCCACGAGCAGGATCTGGAACGCGGGCACGGCGGCGACGAAGTCGGGGCCGAACATGCGGACGATGATCGGCCCGCCGGCGAACGCCATGATGACGACCAGGAGCAGGTTGAGCGCGAAGACGCGGCGGTAGAGCGACACGCCCTGCGCGCGCGCCTCCGACACCGAGAGGCTCGCGATCATCGGACGGAGCACGAAGGTGAAGGCGGCGGAGAGCGGCCGGAAGGCCTCGGCCACCTTGGTGGCGACCGCGTAGTAGCCGACGACCTCCACCGGGGCGAGCACCGAGAGGATCATCACGTCGAGCCGCCAGTTCAGCATGTTGGCGATGCGCCCGATGTGGCCCTTGAGCCCGAAGCGCATCATCTCGAGCGACAGCTCGCGGTGCAGGCGCGGCCAGGGCGTGTAGCCGTGGCGCACGAGGTACCAGACCGACGCGATGCAGCTGACCACCGAGCCGCCGACCGACGCGAAGACGATGACCGTCGGCCCCGACTCGACGCCCCAGATGAGCGGCAGGACGAAGAGGAGGGTGGCGACGTCCTCGACCAGGAGCACGACGTTCGCCTCGGTGAAGGTCTGCAGCCCCTGCTGGACGGAGTTCAGGTAGTTGCGGACCATCTGGACCGGGATCGAGATGCCGACCAGCAGCACCGCCGTCTCGGAGAGCGAGCTGAAGAAGCGCGCGTGCACGATGCTGCCGGCGGCGATCCAGACGCCCCAGCCGATGAAGCCGATGATCAGGGCGAGGCTCATGCTCGCCTCGGTGATCGCCTGGATGGAGTAGCGGCGCCCGCCCACCAGGTACGCGTTCGACATGGTGACGCCGGCGCCGAGCACCGCGGCCACCACGGTGGGGACGACGCGCGCGAGGGCGAAGACGCCGGCCCCCTTGGCGCCGAGGACGTTGGCCACCAGCATGGCGGCGAGGGCCGCCGCCCCCGTGGAGAGGAAGCTGGTGACCATGGTGATCGAGACGTTACGGACGAGCTTCACGGTCGTCGTCCCTCACTCGGGGCCGGCCCAGGCGATCAGCGCCTTGCCGGCCTCCCGCTTGGTCCATGCGTGATAGAGCGCCCGGTTGAGATCGTCGGCGGAGCGGACGAGGAACTTCTCCGGGCTGAGCACCGCCTCGAGCAGCTTCTGCACCAGCGGCTCCTTCAGCCGCTCGAGCACCGTCTGGAAGTGCGGCACGAAGCTCCGGTTGCAGCCGAGGAACGTGAGCCCCTTGCCGATCATCTCGCGCGTGTTGAGCAGCACGGACTTCTCCGACGGGCCGAAGAGGACCGCCGTGCCGCCCGGCCGGAGGCACTCGACGGTCTCCTCGAGCGTCTCGCCGTTCGCCTCGCCGCCCACGCACTCGAAGACGATGTCGATCTTGCCGCGCAGGTTGGCGAAGCTCTGGGGGTCGTCGCCGTCGAGGGCGTCGCCCACGAGCGACATCGCGGCGCGACGGTTCCCCCAGTCGTGGCCGCTCATGGCGATGGCGGCACGCGGGACCTGGTACATGCCGGCGAGGCAGATCGCGACGAGCTGCCCGAGCGGCCCGTTGCCGAGGACGAGGTAGCGGCCCTCGGGCCGGATCGGCGCCTTCTCGCAGCCGGCGAGGATGGTGGTGAGCGGCTCGGTGAGCGCGGCGATGCGGTCGGGCAGCTCGGACGGCACCGGGACCAGGAGCGCGGCGGGGTGCCGGAAGACGCTCTGCGCGAGCCCGTCCGTGTTGCTCGACAGGTAGAGGTTGTGGAGGCAGTAGTTCTCGCCCGCTCCGCCGGGCCGGCAGGCGAGGCAGCCCTCCGCCCGCGAGGGGTAGAGGTCGGGATAGGCGATGTAGCAGGGGACGTTCGGCACCACGACCACGCGGCTGCCCGGACGCACGTGGCTGGCGGCCATGCCGGACTCGACGACCTCGGCGACACCCTCGTGCAGGAGCGCCATCGGGAGCTTCTTCGAGAGCGCCCGCCGGTCGCGCGTGCCCGCGTAGAGCTTCAGGTCCGAGGCGCACACCCCGGTGAGCCGCGGCCGGACCAGGACGTCGTCCGGACGCTCACGCTTGATCTCGCGCTCGACCGCCTCGATGCGGAAGGGCTGGGTCAGGCGATAGGAGACGGCTGAGTTCCAGGTGCCCATTACCAGCCCTCTCCGTCGTTGGGCCGCTCGCGATCGACGAGGCTCGTCGCGAACAGGAAGTCCTGGTACGTGGTGATCTTGAAGTTGGCGTACGATCCCTCGACGACGCCCACCTGCCCGCCGATACGGAGCACGAGCTGTGCGTCGTCGGTGGCGTCGGTGATGCCGTCGGCCGCGGCCTTCTGGTGCGCCTCGACCAGCAGGTCGTAGCGGAACGCCTGCGGCGACTGGCCGCTGTAGAGGTTGGCCCGGTCGGGGATGTGGGCGATCATCCCGTCGCGGCTCTCGACGATGGTGTCGAGGGCGCGGACGGTCACGTTGGCGGCGCCCACCCGGCGCGCCGTCTCGACGGCCTCCATGATCACGCGGGGGCCGGTGAACGGCCGCACGCCGTCCTGCACGACGACGACGTCGCAGGGGCCGATCGCCTCCAGCCCCGCGGCCGACGAGGCCTGCCGCGTCGCGCCGCCGCGGACCATCCGACGTACTTTGAAAAAGCGGTAGGTGTCGACGATGTCGTAGTAGAGCTGCTCGTAGCGGGCGTTGACGACGAGCGTGACGTCGTCGACGAGGTCGAGGTTCTGGTACGTCTCGAGGATGTAGGCGAGGATCGGCTTCCCCATCAGCTGCACGAACTGCTTGGGGATGAAGCTGCCGGTGAACCGGCTGCCGCTGCCGGCTGCGAGCACGATGGCGCTCACGCGGCCGGCTGCGCCTGCTGTGCCCCTTGGGGGGCGTGCTGTGGATGCGGTTCGAGATCCGATATTTGTGCTCATACCTGCGATACCTCTCAGAGGAGCTGTTGTCGGCGCGGGATGGCGCCGCGGCGGAACACGTAGAGGAAGCGACCCACGGCCCCGATCGGCATCAGGGGCGCGAAGGCCCAGAGGACGAGGGCGCGCCAGCTGCCCGGCCCCGCGAGCGGGAAGGAGATCGCGGCGTCGAGGACGGCGGCGACGGCGGTGTAGGTGAGGAACGCCGTCAGGCCGCGCACCATCACCGCCAGCAGCGCGAGCCGCCCGCGCCAGCGGCCCCACGCCGAGCGGCTCGGCGCGGCCACGTAGCGGTCCTCGATCTCCGGCGCGCCCGCGTTGGCGCGGTACCAGCAGTCGACCGCCTCCTTGTCGAGGAACAGGCCGAAGGTGGCGACGAAGGCCGCGATCAGGTGCGCCGGGGCGCCCGTCTGGCGGTAGACCCCGAGCCCGGCCGAGAAGACGAGCAGCGGGAAGGTGACGCGGTCGGTGATGAGGTCGAAGTAGGCGCCGCGCACGCTCGTCTCGCCGCGGCAGCGCGCCACCTCGCCGTCGACGTAGTCGAGCAGCACGTGAAGGTGGTAGGCGAGGAGGCCCGCCACCACGACGAGCGGGCTCACCGAGGCGAACGACGCCGCCGCGCCGAGGCCGACCAGGAAGCTGACCAGCGTGATCTGGTTCGGGGCGAGGCGCGTGTGCGTCACGACCCAGCGGGTCACGCGGACCGACAGCCGCGGCATCAGGAGCCGCATCTGCACGCCGGCGCGGAAGTCCTCCCGCTTGGCGGCGCGCTTCACTTCTTCGAGCGTGAGATCCATCTCGTTCTCGCCTCAGCTCCTCGAGCCGTCGGAGCGGCCCGGCTGCCAGCCGCGGCCGTGGCCGCTGGCGGGATGGCCGATGCCGTTGCCGTTGGTGATTGCGTGGGCCGCCCCGTTGCCGTTGCCATTGGTGGCGGCGTGGGTGCCGTTCCCGTTCGTCGTGGCGTGGCCGTTGCCGTTGCTCGCCGCCTGGATCGTCAGTGGAGGGGCCTCGGCGACGCTCAGCGCCTCGTCGCAGTCGACGAGCTGCTCGACGTAGCGGTGCACGCGCACGCCGTGCTGCCGGCAGACGGCGCGCGCCCACTGGAAGCCGGCCTCGCCGAGGGCGGGGTCGGCGAGCACGAGGTGCCGCACCTGCCGCTCGACGACGATCGCGGGCAGCGCGTCGAGCGTGCCGAGGACCGGCAGGTGCCCCACCTGACGCCCCTGGAGGCGCGGCAGCACCTCGACGAAGCCGATCGGGTGCAGCCCGCTCGTCCCGTTGCGCCGCAGCCGCACGAGCGCGTGCAGCGCCTCCGATGCCGTTCCGCAGATGAGCGCGCGCTCCGGCGCGTTCGTCCGGACGGCATTGATGAGCAGGACGAAGGAGAGGCGCGTCAGCGTGGCCGCGGGGAGGAAGAGGAGGAAGTGGACGACGGCGGCGTCGCCGCCCGCGGGAAGGCCGAGCAGGCGGAGCGCGATGTACCCGGCGATCGTGCCGGCGCCGCACGCCCGCAGCAGCATCCCGAACCCGGCGACGCCCGTGCTGCGCCACGCCGTGCGGTAGACACCGAGGGCGGAGAAGGCGGCCAGCTGCGTCCCCGCCATGAGGGCGACCGCCGCGGCGGCCGCGGCCGCCGGCATCTGGCGGCCTCCGGTCAACGCGAGCGAGCCGCCGTAGGCCGCGACGACGAGCACCAGGTCGACGACCACGATCAGCGGGCGGCGGCGCGCCAGGCGGCGAAGGACGGGGAGGATCAGCCCCGACCGTGCCGGCTGCAGCTCGTCGAAGCCGAGGGCCTGGACGAGCCAGATGACCGTCACGCCGATGCCGAGCGCGACGAGGTCGACCGGCCAGCTCGGGACGCCGGCGACCAGGTACGCGAGCGCGGCCGTGCTGGTGGCGGCCATGTAGAGGAGGAGCACGGCGCGGCGCTGGGTGAAGCCCAGGTCGAGGAGCCGGTGATGCACGTGGCGGCGGTCGGGGCGCGCCGTGTTGCGGACCCCGTCCGACAGGCCCTCCCAGAACAAGCCGTCGCCCCATGCCCGGAGGCAGCGCGAGAGGAAGCGGCGGGCGATGGCGAGCGAGGTGTCGGTGGCCGGGACCGCGACCAGGAAGAGCGCGGCGAGCGGCGGCATGATCGGGCCCGCCGTGCCGGCGAGCGGCAGCACGGCGAGGGCGTAGCCGATGACCAGGCTGCCGGAGTCGCCGAGGAAGATCGTGGCGGGATTGAAGTTGTAGGGCAGGAAGCCGAGGAGCCCCGCGGCGAGCACCAGCGGCGCGGTGGCGGCCGCGACGTCGCCGGCGTGTGCGGCCGCCCCGGCGAGCCAGACGAGGCTGATGAGGCCGATGCCCGAGGCGAGGCCGTCGAGGCCGTCGGTCAGGTTGAACGCGTTGGTGATGAGGACGATCCAGACCCCGGTGAGGACGCCGTCGAGAAGCGCCGGGCCGAGCGCCGGCGCATGGCCGAAGCACGCGAGCCTGAGACCCCCGGCGACGGCCAGCACGGCGGCGGCCGCCTGCGCGACGAGCTTGGTCTCGGCGCGCAGCGACCAGACGTCGTCGACCATGCCGACGGCGAGCAGGAGCCCCGCGCCGCCGAGGACCAGCGGGCCGAGGTGGCCCGCTGCCCCGCCGAGCACGATGCCGACGGCCGCGGCGAGCGCGACGCCGACCCCTCCGGCGCGGGCCGTCGGCCGCGAGTGCACGCGGCGGGCGTCGGGCACGTCGGTGGCGCCGCAGAGGAACGCCAGCCGGCGCACGACGGGCGTGGCGGCGAGGGCGAGGAGGAAGGTGGCGGCGGGGGCGGCCCAGATCATGCGGCCTCCGCAAAGAGCGGCGCGAGCCGTGGCCGCGAGCCGGCGCCGGCCGTCCGCGCCGCCGCCTGCATCGCCGTCGCCGTGATGACGGCGAACACCAGCCAGGTGTGACGGAAATGAGAGAGCTCGATGACGAGCGCGTGCGCCGCGAGGGCGCCGAAGAGGCCGTAGAGCTGCTCGACGCCGAGCGGGCGGAAGCCCGCGGCTACGGCCGTTCGGATCCGCCCGAGCATCAGGAAGAGCCCGCCGAGGATCCCGAGCCAGCCGGCGAGGCCGAAGACGCCGCGCTCGGCGAGCATGCCGAGGTACTCGCTGTGGGCGGAGTGCTTGTCGCCCGTCGTGGCGGCCTCGACGTCGGCGAGGTTGCCGGGTCCGATGCCGCCCGGCTTCTGCGCGACGAGCTTCAGGATGTTCTCCCAGATGGGCAGGCGCTCGGAGGCGCCCTTCAGCGCCGCGCCGCCGACCTCGGTCCGGCTGCCGCTGAACCGCTCGACGGCGAGCTGCTGGAGCTGGTCGTGAAAGACGCCGACGATGCCGAGGAGGGTGCCGGCGAGGACGAGGACGGTGCCGAGCTGCTTGGGCTTCCAGAAGCCGGGGTAGGCCGCGACGGTGACCCCGCAGCCGCCGATCAGGCTGACCAGGCAGCCGTTCGAGTGGGTGGAGAGGACGCCGAGCCCGAGGAGCGGCAGCCCGGCGTAGAAGATCCGGCGTCCCGCGGCCGCCGCCGCCCACGTGATGAAGAACGCCCCGACCAGATAGTCGCCGAACATGTTCGGGTTCTCGAACGTGCCCGTGGCGCGCTTGGTGCCCGCGAAGCGGCCGCCGAAGAGGCCGAGGTGGGCGTCGGCGACGGTCAGGAAGGCGACGCCGCAGGCGACCACGATGAAGATCATCGCCACGTCCTCGATGCGGCAGCGGCGGGTCAAGAAGTGGGCGAGCGTGACGTACCAGACGTAGAGGTAGAGGTCCTCGACGACGGTGAGCGCCGACCGCAAACGCTCGTCGGCGGCGAAGAGGCCGGTGCAGCTGCCGAGCTGGATCACCCAGAACCCGAGCGCCAGCGGGAAGAGCATCTTCTCGCGGCGGGCGAGGAGCCAGCACCAGTAGAGGCCCACGAACAGCGCGTTGACGCCGTCCATCGGCGTGGTGTGCGCCGGGCCCTGGATGGCGACCAGGGGCAGCGCCACCATCATGGCGGCCATCACCAGGAAGCTGCCGCGCGCGCGCGGCTCCGCCCCGGCGATGGGCGAGTGGGCGGCCATCGTCATGCGGAGCGCTGCTCCACCTGCAAGGCCTCGGCGATGGCCGGCTGGCGCGCGTCGGCGAGCCCGCGCGCGAAGAGGGCGTTGCGATAGACGCGGACGAGGCGCTGCACCACCTGCTCCTCGTCGAAGTGCTCGCGCGCGTACTGGACGGCGCGGGCGCCCATCTGGCGGCGGAGCTCGGCGTCGTCGAGCAGGCGGCCGAGGCGGTCGGCCAGGGCCTCCGCGTCGCCGAGCGGCACCAGGAAGCCGGTCTGCGCGTTCACCACCACCTCGCGCGTGCCCTTGACGTCGGTCGCCACCACCGGCACGCCGACCGCCGCCGCCTGCATGAGGGCGCGCGGGATCCCCTCCTTCACCGAGGTGAGGACCGCGACGTCGGCCGCCGCGGTGAGCTCCGGGACGTCGTAGCGGTAGCCGAGGAACTCGACAGCGTCGGCGAGGCCCGCCGACGCGAGCTCGCGCTCGTAGCCCTCGCGCGACGGGCCCTCGCCCACCAGCTTCAGGATCGCGTCGTGGCGACGCCTCAAGATGTCGAAGGCGCGGAAGAGCATGGTGTGGTTCTTCACGGCCTCGAGGCGCGCGACGCAGAGGAGGACGGGCCGCGGGTTCTCGGGCATCCGGGCGCGCGGCCGGAATTGGCCGAGGTCGATGCCGTTGCCGACGTGGCACACGCCCTGCCGGGGCCGGATGCCGAGGCGCCGGATCTCCTCCACCTCCTGCCGGTTCTGGCAGAGCAGCAGGTCGCAGAAGCGGGAGAGCCAGCGCTCGGCCGCGACCCACGGCAGGCGGCGCAGCGCGCTCATGTTCTCGTGGAAGTGGAAGCCGTGCGTGGTGTGGATCACGAGCGGCACCCGGGCGAGCCGGGCCGCGACCCGCCCGACGGCGCCGGTGATCGAGTTATGGGTGTGCACGATGGTGTAGCGCTCGGCCCGCATGTGGCCGACGAGGCGGCCGAGGAGGCGGCCGAGGCTCGCGGGCGACATGTCGCGCGGGATGTCGAGCGCCGTGACCCGCGTGGTCTCGAGGTCGAGGCGGGCGAGGTGAGGGCCCGGGCTGCAGACGATGTCGTTCACGAATTCGGTGTTGCGGTTGATCCAGGCGGCCCGGTACGCAAGGAAGTTGAGGGCCGCATGGTCCGTGTTGACGATGTCGAGGATGCGGAGCCCGCTATTCATGCCTTCTCCTGGTCCCTGGCAGGGGGCGGCAGGATCTCGTCCGCGCTGCGGGCGGCCGGGCCGTTGCTGTAGTAGCGGTAGTAGCCCTCGTCGCCCCGGCCGCGGTTGAGGACCACGCCGACGGGCACGCCGCCCGTCTGGAGGACGCGCTCGATCGCCAGGCGCGCGTCGTCCTGGCGGCTGCGCCCGCTCTCGGCGACGAAGACCACGCCGTCGGCGAGGTTCGCGAGGAGGAGCGCGTCGCTCACCGCCAGCACCGGCGGCGAGTCGAGCACCACGAACTCGAACCGCTCGCGGGCGTCCTGCAGGAGCTTGCACATGAGCCACGAGGTGAGCAGCTCGGTCGGGTTCGGCGCGGGATGGCCCGCGGCCAGCAGCGAGAGGTTCTCGACGTGCGTCGTCTGGATCGGCTCCTCGGCGACGCGGCCGGTCAGGTAGTCGCCGAGGCCGGGGCTCGGCGCGACGCCGAGCGTCGTGTGACAGCGCGGCTGGCGGAGGTCGGCGTCGACGAGGAGGACCTTGGCGCCGCAGGTGGCGAGCGCCGCGGCCATGTTGACCGCGGTCGTCGTCTTGCCCTCGGCGCCCGTGGCGCTCGAGACCAGGATGACGCGCGGCGAGATGGCGCGGGAGAGGAGCAGCGCCGTGCGGAGCGTCCGGTAGGCCTCCGCCGGCGGCGGCACGGAGCCGTTGCCGAGCAGCAGCGGCGGCGAGGCCGGGTCGGCAGCGGGCTTGGCGCCGTTGCCGTTGGCGTGACCGTTGCCGTTGGCGTGACCGTTGGCGTGGGCGTGACCGTTGCCGTTGGCGTGGCCGTTGCCGTTGGTGTGGCCGTTGCCGGAGCCGAACCGGACGAGCCCCGCGGCCGCGCCGAGCGCGCGGCGGAGGCGGGCATTGCGCTCGCCGAGGACGCCGTCGAAGTTCGGGACGACGGCGAGCGTGCCGAGGCCGGTGGCCCGGTGGATGTCGCGGGCGTCGCGGATGGTGAGGTCCGAGGACTCGCGCAGGAAGGCGATGCCCGTCCCGAGGAGGAGCCCGGTCACCGCGCTGAGGATGAGGAAGAGCTTGGTGGCCGGGAAGGAGGGCCACTGCGGCGCCACCGCCGGCTCGGCCACGGTGATGTTCGAGAGGCTCGACTGGCCGGCGACGTTCAGGTCCTTGATGCGCGCGAGCAGGTTGTCGTGGAGCGCCTTCGTCGTCTCGACCTCGCTGGTGAGCGCGAGGAACTCGCCCTCGACGTCCTTGCGGGCGAGCAGCGATTTCCGCTGCGCCTCGAGCTCGTTCTTCAGCTGCTCGGTGGTCGCCTTCGAGGCCAGGTACTTTGCCTCCACACCCTTCACGACCTTGGCGGTCTCCTGCTCGAGCAGCTTGTGGGCGTGGTCGAGCTGGCCGGAGAGCTGCCGGAGCGGCGGGTAGGTCGGGCGGAACTTGAGCGCGAGGAGCGCATGCTCGACCTCGAGCCGGTCGTAGTTCTCGCGCAGGTTCTGGATGAGCGGGCTGTGGAGCACGGCGGGCAGGCTGTCGTAGTTGCCCCGCTCGACGATCTGGTACTCGGCCTCGAGCGCGAACAGCTGCCCCTGGGCCTCGGTGAGCCGCTTCGAGAGGTCCATGAGCCGCTCGCTCGCCACGTCCTTCTGCAGGACGACGGGCAGGAGGTTGTGCGCGGCCTGGAACTTCATGAGCTTCGTCTCCGCCTCCTGCATGCGGGTCTGGAGCTCGGCGAGCTTGGTCTGGAGGAAGGTCCGGATCTGGTCCATCGACTCGTAGAGCCGCTCGAGGCCGGCCTTCACGAAGAGCTGCGCGTGCGCATTGGCGACGGCGGCCGAGAGCTTCGGATCCGGCGTCGTGAACTGCACCGACACCAGACGCGTGCCGCGCACCGGGAGGATGGTGAGCTGCTTCAGGTACTGGCTGACGACCGGCGCGGGTACGCCCGTGCCGTTGTCGGGGTTGGGCGGCGGGGCGACGTGGAGGAAGCTCGGGATCTTCACCCAGCTCGGGAGGTAGGACACCTGCCAGTGGGCGGCGTTCTTCGCGAGCCCCTGCTCCTCGATCACGCGGCGCACCAGGCTCGGGCTCTGGAGCAGCGTGAACTGCGTGAGGTAGTAGTCGTACTTCGAGCCGAGGGACGCCGGGATGTTGAAGGGCGACTGCGCGGCGTTCGCATCCTGGCCGCTCAGGACCTCGGGCCCCTTGCCCTCGATCAGCACGTTCGCGGAGCCGAGGTAGGCGGGCGTCGCGAGCACGCAGTAGAGGAGCGTCAGCGTGAAGAGCGCGCCGGCCGTCTTCGCGATGATCTGCCACCGCCGCCGCAGGAGGCCGAGGATGTCCTGGACGAAGCCGCCTTCGTTCTCGGGCGGCAGCGTGGCGTCCCACCGGCGCGGCGGGCGCATGAGGTACGGGGCGAGGGGCTGGTGATTTTCCGTCATGTCAGTCGAGCCCTTCATTTCGCGACCTTGTAGCCGACGTGGATGATGGTGGTGATGAACTTGTAGGCGCCCCAGGGCACCATCTTCACGGGCGAGCCCGCGACGTCGATGACGTCACCGTCGTGGAGGACGACGTCGGGCGCGTTGAGCGAGGCGATCTGCTCGTAGTTCACCCGGCGCATCTCGGTCTTGCCGTTCGGCCCCGGGCGGTAGATGCGCACGTCGTTGGTCTTGGCCGGGAAGCTGAAGCCCTCGGCCTCGGCGATGGCGCCGCGCAGCGTGAGGCCCGCGTGCAGCGGATAGGCGCCGGGCTTGTCGAACCAGCCGGTGGTGTAGAACGTGCCGGCCGTCTGCACCCGCACGACGTCGCCCTCGCGCACCGGGAGCGAGAAGAAGGCGCGCCGCGTGTCCTCGTCGAGCTCGGCGGTGTTGACCACGAGGGGCGCCCCGTCGGCCGCGCTGTCGACCGCGGCCGAGCTGCCGCATGCCGGATCGCCGGCCGCAGCGTCGGGCTGGCGCCGGGCGCGCGTCGGCATGAAGGTGACGATCGTCCCCGCCTCGGGCGTCATGCCGCCCGCGGCCGCGATGCTGTCGAGGACGGTGAGGTTCCGGCCCGTCTCGTTGATGAGCCCGGGCTTCTGCACCGCGCCCTCCACCGAGACCTGCTGGCTGCGGTACTCCTCGACGAACACGCTCACGTGCGGGTCGTACATGTAGTCGCCGAGCCGCCGCGTGAGCTCGTGCTCCACGTCGGCGAGCGTGCGGCCGCCGACCGGGACGGTGTTCAGCAGCGGCAGGCGGATCGTGCCGTCGCTCTCCACGCGCACGCGCTGGTTCAGCTGGTCGAAGTCGAATGCGCGGACGGCAAGGAGGTCGCCGCGGCCGAGGACGTAGTCACCGTCGCCGCGGCCCGGGCCGCGGTCGGTACGCAGCCGTTCGAGGCGCGCCGCCACGGCGGGTGCGGGCGTGGACTCCGATGCGACCGTGGGAGCTGCGCCGAAGCGGACGTTCAGCAGCGTCGGACCGCCGGCGCAGCCAAGGGCGCCGGCGAGCGCGGCGGCGGTGAGACGCGCGCGCCACGCGGGCAGGTGAGGATTTATGCGATGCATGTCTGGGTTCTCCTTCTCCATGGCAACACTCACCTCATGCGCTGTCCGACGCAGCGGCCAATTGTGCAGCCTTCATGCCACGGGACAACGCAGAAGAAAGATGAAGAGATTGCAGCGAAAAACGGCGGCTCCACCGCGCCGCGCACAGCAGAGCCGTACCTTCACGATCGCAGGATATTGCGCGCTCGCGACTCATTGCTGCGCCGGAAGCGCACAGACGCAGCCAGGTTCGCGAGAAATCGCAACCAGACGGGAGCAGCAGGTGGCGCGCAGTCCTCTGCGCGCTCGCAATCATGTGCGCGGCGAGACGCATGGCGGATGATCAGGAGGCGATGATGAGCTCGGCGAGCGCCGTGAGGAGGAACATGGCGACGCGCCCCAGCCGGAACGGCAGGTTCCGGCGCGAGGCGATGCCGAGCTTCTGGAGGCGGAAGCGGAACGTGCTCTCGCGCAGCCCGAGGATGCGTGCGGCGCGGCTCTGGTTGTAGCCCGCCAGCGTGAGCGTCTTCTGGAAGATCTCGCGCTCGAGCTGCTCGAGCTTCGCGCCGCCCGGCGGGATGACGATGGTCGAGGCCGCGTCGCCCGACGGTGCGGGGGCGAGGTCGTGGTCCAGGGCGAGCGGCAGGTCCGCGGCGACGACCAGGCCGCCCTTGCAGAGGATGGCGGCCCGCTCCATCACGTTGCGCAGCTCGCGGACGTTGCCCTCCCAGTGGTAGGCGTCGAGCGCGGCACGCGCCTCGCGCGAGAGGTCCGCCGGCTTCTTGCCCATGGCGAGCGATGCCTGGACGAGGAAGTGCTTGGCGAGCGGGAAGATGTCCTCCGGGCGGTGGCGCAGCGGCGGGAGCTCGATCGGGAAGACGTTGAGGCGGTAGTAGAGGTCGCGGCGGAAGAGTCCCTGGCTAACCAGCTCCTCGAGGTTGCGGTTGGTGCCGGAGATCACCTGCACGTCGACGCGCCGCGGGCGGTCGGAGCCGACGGGCGTGATCGTGCCCTCCTCGAGGAGCCGGAGGAGCGCCACCTGCAGCCCGGGGCTCGCGTCGCCCACCTCGTCGAGGAAGATGCAGCCCCCGTTGGCCTCGACGAAGAGGCCGGCCCGGTTCTCGGTGGCGCCGGTGAACGCGCCGCGCACGTGCCCGAACAGCTCGCTCTCGCGCAGGTGGTCGGAGATCGCGCCCAGGTTCACCGCCACGAAGCGGCCGCGGTGCGACCGGCTGCGGGCGTGGATGGCCTGCGCCACGAGCTCCTTGCCGGTGCCGGTCTCGCCCTGGATCAGCACCGTGGTGTCGCTGCCCTCGATCTTCCGCAGCAGGGCCAGCACGCGCCGCATCGGGGCGCTCTGCGTGAGGATGCCCTCGTAGCACTCGAGCTCCCCGAGCTCGTCGGGCGTGAACGACGCGGATTCCAGGCCGACGCCGCGCAGCCGCTGGTTCTCGCTCTCCAGATCGCGCGCCTGCCGGCGCGCGATGACGCAGCGAAGCGCGACGGCGCAGAGGGCCCGCAGCGCCTGCACGTCCAGCGGCCGGGGGAGCACCACGGTCTCCGCGTCGAGACCGTCGGCGGCGCCGTCGGCCGATCGCAGCAGGATGCGTACGATCGCGGGCCTGAGCGCGGCGACCTCCGCGAGCAGCTCGCGGTGAGATTCATCCATGACGATGACGTCGGGGTCCGTCCGCGCCAGGGCGCCGAGCGCCTCGGCGGGAGGCGCGAGCGTCGTCTCGGCCAACGATTCGAGCGCCTGGACGGCGGGGAGAAGTTCCTCGGTGGCGCCGCCGACGACGAGGATGGAACCACCCAATCGGCCGGCGCCGTTCTCTGACGAATTGATCATCTGTCGCCCCTTCAGTGATATTTCGCGATCCCGGATACCGCTCGGGATTGCGAATCGAGCGACACAATTTCTAGCTGCCGCGCAGCAGCCCGGTCAATTCTTTAGGGGGCGAATTGCGAGTTGCGATTAGGAAAAGTTGTGGGGATTAACGTGTGCGAAGCGAAGCGTAAGGGGACTGAAATAGGGAATGCGGTGCGACAATGCCGGGCGGTTGCGAGAGGGATCGGGCAGATCATTGCTGATGAGGCGGAGTCTTTGCAGGCCGATATGGAGGTCTTCGCAGCGAATGGTGACCAGCCAGAAAAGGGTGGCGCGACCCACCGCGACGAGGTCGCGCTGCAGCGCGGAGCCGCCGCGCCGTGCGATTCGCAGCTCGGCGGCGTCGCAGTCGTCGAGCGCCGCCCAGACGTCTGTGACGCCGGCGGCGAGCCAGCGGTCGAGGCGCGCGGCCTGGAGCTCGACCATGGCCTCGGCGGTGTGCCGGCAGACGCGGAGCCCGGCCGGACGCCAGTACACGCCGCCGCAGCGCCGGCAGGGGCGGCCCTCGCGGCGGGCGGCGATGTCGGTGATCGCGTCGAAGAGCGTGAGCGAGACGGGGCCGCGCGCGGCGCGGGCGCGCGCGCGCGGGCCGGAGCGGTGGACCAGGGCGGCGACGCCGAGCCAGGTGAGCGGGAAGTTCCAGCCGAGCGCGGGCAGCCGCCGGTAGCGCAGCCGCCAGTCCCGCTCGACGGGGTCGGGCGCGACCGGGCCGTGGACGAGCGCCGCGATCGCCGACTCGAACTCGCGCCGCATCCACTTCGGCGCATGCACGGCGGCCGCCGCGAGCGCGGCGATCGCCTCGGGGCGCCCCTGCTGGACGAGGGCGCGCGCGATGACGTCGCCGAGCGCGCGGTCGCGTGCGAGGGCGTCCTTGAGACCGCGATGTGCCTCGTCGGTGGGGATCATCGCCAGCGCGCCGTAGGCCGCGAGGCGCCGGCCGCGGTCCTCGCCGGCCACCGTCGCGACCAGGTACGGCAGCGCGGGCGGGCCGATCTTGCCGAGCGCCTCGGCCGCCGCGACGTTCACCCCGCCCTCCAGGCGGCCGAGGAACAGACCGAGCGCCGGGATCGCGTCGTCCCGGTGGAGCTCCCCGAGGACGACGATCGGCCAGAGCGGATCGCCGCGGCCCTGGGCTCGCCGCAGGACGTCGATGAGCGGTGGAGCGGCGTCCGGGCCGCGTCGCAGGAGCTCCTCCATCTCCCGCCGCGGCATCCAGGGCGAGGCGGCGGGCAGGCGTGCCGCGAGGACGGTGGTGGTGAGCTGCGATACGTCCTGCTCGCCGGTCCCCGCCTCGTTCGTCATGTCCTGCATTCGCTAGCTCTCTAGCTCGCTCGCATGGCCTCAGCGCCATCAACGAGGATGCACCCCAACCCACGGCCGCGTCAAGCAATGTCATGCGGGTGGGGCTCGCAACCGAATACGAGCGCGGGTGGTCGCAACGTCCTGCGACGCTACGCCTGCGATCGGGGGCGCGCGCCGGTGGCCGGTTGCGTTACGGCGCGCAGACGCCGGTGTGCAGGACCATGTGCTTCAGGTCGGACGTGAGCGTCCCGACGGCGCGGTCGACCGACATCAGGCAGTCTTGGCTGATGTGGTCGTGCTTGGCGAGCGTCGTGGCCCGGTCCTCGACCGTGGCGAGGCTCGCGTCCACCTGCTTGAGGAGCTTCTTCAGGTCCTTCGCGCTCGGGTTCTTCGTCCACTGGATGCACGGCCCATGGTGCTTGTCATGCTTGACGCAGATGCCCTGGTGCTTCGCCGCCCTGAGCTGGGCCCGCGCCTGCCGGAGCCGCAGCTTGAGCGCACGCTGGAGCGTCTGACGCATCGGCGTGCAGCCGGCGAGGTTCTCCAGGTCCGGCTCGGCGTCGCGCAGCTCGCACATGCCGCCGTCGAGGCCGCAGCGCGGCAGCGCGCACTCGCCACTGACGCACCGCTTCTCGGTGCACGTGTCGCCGTCGTTGCAGTCCGGCGCCGTGACGCACTCGCGGCGGCAGCCCGCCGAGCAGCCGTCGCCGTTCGCGGCGTTGCCGTCGTCGCACTGCTCGCCGGGATCGAGGTTGCCGTCGCCGCAGAGCGTGCTGAAGGCGGTCACCGCGTTGGCCGACTTCCCGGCAACGTAGACGTAGGTGCCGTCGGGGCTCACGGCGAGAGCCGCGGCGCCGGCGAGCCCGTCGACGTCGCCCACCGCGTCGTGCTGCGCGTGGACGAAGATGAGGCTGCCGGTCGCGGCGTCGCGATCGAACACCGCCAGGGCGTTCGCGTTCGCCGCGGCGGTGTAGACGTGCGTGCCGTCCGGGCTCACGGCCACCGCGTCGACGCCGTCGAGGCCGTCGACGCCGTCGACCGCCTGGCGGTCGACCTCGACGAAGGAGAGCGCGCCGCTCGCCGAGTCGCGGGCGAAGACCGCGAGCGCGTCATCGAGCTTGCCGGCCGCGTAGAGGTGCGCGCCGTCGGGGCTGAGCGCGAGCGCCGCTGCGCCCCCGACGCCGTCGACGCCGTTCGTGTTGTCCTTCACGGTCTGGACGAGGGTGAGCATGCCGCTCTCCGGGTCGCGCGCGAAGACGACGAGGTCGTTTCCCGACGCGACGTAGAGCTGCGCGCCGTCGAGGCTGATCGCCATGGCCTGCGGGCCGTTGAGGCCCGTCTCCGCGCCGAGGAACGTCAGCGTTCCCGACGTGGCGTCGCGCATGAACACCGCGAGCGCGCTGTCCGCGCCGCCGGTGGCGTAGACGTTCAGCCCGTCGGGGCTGACGGCCACCGCGTTGACGCCGGCGAGGCCGGCCACGCCGTCGACGCTGTCGCGCTCGCGCTCGACGAAGAAGAGAGCGCCGTCGGCGGGGTCGCGCGTGAAGACGACCAGCGAGTCGTCCTGGGTGCCGGCGGCGTAGACGTTGAGGCCGTCGGGGCTGACCGCAACGGCCGAGGCGCCGCCGAGGCCCTCGACGCCGAAGCTGCCCTGCCGCTCCTGCTCGACGAAGGTGAGCGCCCCGGTCGCGGCGTCGCGCGAGAAGACGGCGAGCGCGCTGTCACCGCTGCCGGCGGCGTAGAGGTTCGTGCCGTCGGGGCTGAGCGCGAGCGCGTCGGCGGAGCGCAGGCCGTTCACGCCCGAGCTGCCGTCGTGCCGGGTGCCGACGTAGGCGAGGCCGTCCGCCGCGTGGATGGGACGCGCGGCGGCGAGAAGGAGGAGGGAGAGCGAGAACGTGAGCGTGCGAAGGCGTCGATTCATGATCTGGTTGCCCCTCGGTGCGATTGGCTCATGTGCCATGACGTGGAAACACGAGTTCCGGGGTCGAGTATCACGGTCGCGCGAGGGGAGTGTCAATCAATAAATCGACGACAAAGCGTGCCCGATGTTTATCGCCATGTCGATCGCAAAAGCGAATTTATATATGTCGATCGCGCACGCAATCGCTGAGAGCGAGACGTTGCATTCGGTTTGCGCGTTGTCATGCTTTGAGCAATGTCGGTTGGATGCGAGCAATGATCGTCGAGGCAGCTCGGCAACCGTCGCTCGTCGTCGCGCCGGCGCCTGGACGCCGCGAGCGAGCGTGACGCGGAGGTGGGGTGGCTCAAGCGCACCAGGCAGACGGTGCGGAGTGCGGGCAGTGGTTCAGGTGGCAGCGGTAGTCGCGCACCAAGATAAGCTCCAGCCGGGGCGCGGGGCATCGGCCCGGCGCGGGTTTAGCCACGCAGGAACTGCTGCGGCGTGACCACGTTCAGCGCCGTCCGGCCGCGAAAGTCGGCGGGGTTCCAGGTGACGAACGTCGACGCTCGCGGCCGGCAGCTCTCCGCGGCGGTGAGCATCAGCGCGTCCCCGAGCTTCATTCGCCGAGTCAGGCGAGCGGTGACGTCGTCTGCCTCGAAGTAGACGCGTCGCGTCTCCGGCCACACCCGCACCCCGTAGAGCTCGCCGAAGCGACGGGCGAGCCGCGTCGTCTCCTCCACGGAGGAATGCAACGACACCGCGCCAGCGACCTCGAGCACGGCGACGACGGCTGTCACCCCCTTCCCCGAACCTGCCGAACCGGCAGCGCTTTCTTCGTTGCGACCCGACTCAGCAAGTCGGTGAACCGGGTGCCGACGTGCGTTCGCGCAGGAACCGGTACGCGGCGGCCCGCACGCGCGTCGAACGGACCGAGATGGTACCGCTACTTTACGGGATTGGCACCACCGTGCAGGGCGCGCCCGAGGACTGCGACGTGAACAGCGACGGGCACGTCGACACGGTGCACGCCGGCGCGCCGGGGATGTTGTCGCCGCAGTTCCCCGATCCCGAAAGGAGCCGGCAGATGTTGCACGGAGCGCCGTTCCTGTCGATGTTTCCACTGAACGTGTTGCCGAAGACTTTGTTGTTGCTGGAATTGAAGATCTCGCACGCGCAGGTGTTGTCCGAGGACGGCTCGGAATTCACGGTCCCGCCGAAGTTCGTGACGGTGTTCCCCGTCGCGCAGTTCCCGTTCGCGCTGAAGAACTTGAGCCCTTCGTCGGAGAAGCCCGTCGTATCGTTGATCGCGACGTTGCCTTCGAAGTTGTTCGCGGTGCTCGACACACTCAGGATCAGGCCGTTGTGCCTGCCCGCAGGATCGGAGGCCGTCTCGCTCTGCGGCAGGTCGTTGTTCATCGACGTGTTGTTCCTGTACTGAATCCACTTCGCGCCGGCGCTTGCCCGGATGCCGTTCTCGTTCGCCAGGACGAGGTTCTGCTCCACCTGGTTGCACGTGCCCCCGTCCACGTCGACGCCTTCCTCGTTGTTCGTGATGCAGTTGCAGAACACCCGCCCGCCCGTCGAGGTCTTGTAGTCCAGGCCGTCGTCGACGTGGCTCGGCACGAAGCGGCCATCGCGGATGTTCAGGTATTTGATCGTGACCCGTCTCGAGCTCACGACCTTGATCACCTCGCCGTTGCTGCCGCTCGGGGTGACGAAGGGCGGCGGCTTCCGCGCCACGGTTGACGTCAGCGTACCCGGGACAGGTCCCTTGTCACCGGAGCAGGCGTTGTGAGTCGTGTCCGACGGCGGATCGCCGGTGATCACGACGTTGAACAGCCCCTTGATGATGACGGGATCGCCCGTGCAGCGGCCGTGAATCGTGATGGTCCTGGTCGCGGCCGACGCGCTCGTGTTCGTCCTGGCGACGACGGCGACGGCGGACGCGAGGCTGCAGCCCTGACCCGAGCAGAACGGCTGCTGGTCGATGTCGATGCTGCAGGTCCCGCTGCTGTCGCACACCGCCGGGATCGTGGTGGTCGTGGTGGTGGTGGTGGTGGTGGTC
>VBKF01000157.1 GCA_005888095.1 Deltaproteobacteria bacterium
GCATGACCCTCCTCGAGGCCATGACGTCGCCCGCCCTCTCAGGTGTGCTCCCGGCATCGTTGAGCTTCGGCGGGGCCCGGGTCCGGAGAGCCCCATGCTTCTAGCGGGTCCGGCCGAAACACAAAGTTCCTGGCTGGTCGAGCGGGCACGCCTCAAGCCTATCGAGCTGTTGTCGCGGGCGGCGGACTTGGGCGCGAAATTCCAGCATCTCATGTCGACCGCTTACCACCTCCAGGTCGATCGCGGAGACAATCCGATCTGGCTTCCCGTCAACGCCGTTGCCGTGTTGCTGAAAACTCATCCCTCACGCGTCTCCTCGATGCTAGGGCTCGCACGGCAACTCGAGCTGCTGCTCCCTGAGGATTCCTCGTTTTCGTATGCGCAGCGACGGGCGAAGAGTTACCGCTTCAACTTAAGGAGCCCGCTCTACGTCAGACCGCGCGGTGGCGGCTGAGTTCGGGCGATATCGCGATGCTACGCATGGTAAGCCGGCCGACCGCTGAGACGGTCGACCAGCTGCCCCAGGAGTACCTTCCCGGCTTCGTGGGTCCTATAGCGCCGGACGGGGTGACCGGCGCCCGAGGAGGTGACGCGTGCTGGTAACGGACCACTTGGTGGCCGCGATCGTGGGCGAGGTGCGGACCGCAGTAGCGGCGGGGCGCCGGATCGCGATGGGTCCGCTCGTCAAGCAGATGGCGTGGCGGCACCGCGTCCACTTCGGGGAGCTCGCGGCCCGCGTCTCAGACGCGCTGCGCGCGATGGCGACCGAGTCGTATGCGCACGCCGCGGCCCTCGAGGCAGAGGCCGCGCTTCGCGAGGCCCGCCAAGCAGCGCGCCGACGCATGACCCGCACGTCACGCGGAGTATCGTGACGGACCCCGCCGAACTCGCCTGCCTGCTCGCGAGGCTCCAGCAGGCGACGGACGAGTTGCCTGCGGGTGCCTTGCCCGCCCTGGTCGCCCAGCTCGCGGCGCTCGCGATGCAGGCGGCAGCGCGCATGGTCGGCGGGGCGGCAGCCCAGCCGCCGAGGGTACCTCTAGCCGAACGCCAGCAAGACCTCACCCAAGAAGAGGCAGCGACCGTGTTCAACATTCCGCTGCGCACCGTCCGCTTCCTGAGCCGAACCAAACGGATCGCGTCCTACAAGCGAGGCCGCAACCGGATGCTCCGCCCCGCTGACGTGGCGGCGTACATCGAGAAGTGCCGCGAGACGGGGGTTGCACTGACGGTGTATCACGGTGTAACAATGCGCCGTGACGCGCGAGGAGACGCGGCGCATCCGAGGGACGCTCGGACTCACCCAGGCGGCGTTCGCCGAACGGCTCGGCGTGACCCGGGTGACCGTCGCGCGATGGGAGACGGGACTGGTCAAGGTCCCGCGCACGGCTGAGCTCCTGATGCGCCTCCTCGCCCAACAGGCGCGGCCGAAGCGCCGCGTGGGGAAGTAGGCCATGCCGATCGCCAAGCGCAAGAAGAACGGTCGCCAGCAGTGGGTCGCGGACTACCGCGATGGGAGCGGCCACCGGGTGCAGCGATTCTTTCGCACGAGGGAGGAGGCCGAGGAGACCTTCGCCAAGGCGGTGATCGTGGCGCAGCAGAAGACGCGGCCCGACCTCCCGACCAGTATCACGTTCGCGCAGTACGCCGAGCGCTGGCTTGCGCAGGGGCGCACGCATCTCAAGCCCGCCTCCTGCGAGGCCTATGACCGGATGCTCCGGCTGCACCTCGTGCCGGCCTTCGGCGGGCTGCGGCTCCGGGACCTGCAGCGCGGGCGCATCAAGGCGGTCCTGACCGAGAAGCGCGAGCGTTACGCCCGCAACACCCTCCACCTGATGCTCGGCACGCTCTGCGCCCTGCTCAACGCCGCGATCGAGGACGAGCTGATCGTGGCGAACCCCGCCGCCAAGCTCGGCCGAGCGCTCCGGCTGGTGCAGAATGCGAAGGTGCGCCAGGAGCAGGTGAAGGCGATGACACGGGAGCAGCGGGACGTCTTCCTGCGCACCGCCACCACGGTCGAGCCGTGGTGGGCGCCGATGTGGGCGGTGCAGGCGCGGACGGGCCTCCGGCCGGGCGAGGTGTACGCGCTTCGCGAGGACGATGACGAGGGCACTCGCCTCCTCGACCTCGAGGCGGGCACCGCAAGGATCCTCGCCACGCTGAACCGCGCCGGCACCGGCGTCGGGACACCGAAGGGAAACCGAGCCCGGACCGTTGACCTCTCAGCGCAGACGGTCGCCATCCTGCGTGCCCACCTCGGCCGGCGGAAGGCGGAGAAGCTCGCGCGGGGGTGGAAGGAGATGCCGGCCCCGATCTTCTGCAGCCAGGACGGAGGCTACGCGGACGCGGACGTGGTGCGCCACGCCATGGATCGGGTGCTGAAGGCGGCCAGCCTCCCCCACTTCTCCCCCCACTCGCTGCGCCACACCTACGCCAGCGCCCTCCTCGATGCGGGCAAGGACGTGTACTACGTCTGCCGCATGCTCGGGCACGCCTCGATCAAAGAGACGGTGTCGATACGTACGGCCGCTGGCTCCCGGCGAACCGCCGCGGCGAGCTCGACGTCCTCGACGATCCGCCCGCGCTGCAACCAGCTTGCAACCAAGGCGGGGTAAGTGCTTGACAATGCTGTGCCGTCGCATAAACAACCGTTGCTCGCGCGAGCGCAACGCGTGTCCGGCCCCTCGCCCCCGTTCGATCTCCCGTTCGATCTATGGTTCGCGGTCTTCGGGAATCACCGCCCGGTCGAGCTCGAGATCGGGCCCGGGCGCGGCGAGGTGCTGCTCGCCTGGGCGGCAGCCGCGCCGGCGACCAACTTCTTCGCGATCGAACGATCGAGCCGTGCGGCCGAGGCGCTCCGAGCCGCGGCCGCGCGGCGCCGGCTCTCGAACGCGCGCGTCGTCGCGGGCGACGCCCAGTGTGTCCTCGCTCACTGCGTCCCCGACGAATCGGTGAATGCCCACCACGTCTACTTCCCGGACCCATGGCCCAAGACGGGACACCGCCACCGGCGTCTCTTGGGCGGCGGCTTCGCCCGCCACCTGCTCCGCACGCTCGTGCCGGGTGGCGCCGTGCACCTCGCCTCCGATCTTCCAGCCCTCATCGCTGACATCGCAACGCAGTGCGTCGCCGCAGGCCTGGTCATCGAATCCGGCGCCGAGCCGCTCCCTCGGCCGACGACGGCCTTCGAGCGGAGGTACGCGGGCGCGGGGACCTTCTACACGCGGCTGGTCCGACCGGTGAACGAAGCGTCGGGGTTCCGGCGCCCGATTTTGACGGGGCTAATCTGACGTGACCTTGAGGACCGACTGTGTATCGAGGTGGGACGGAGGACGTGTGGCGCCGGAACCCCGAATGGTCACATAGCGCAGCAAGGGCAATGCCAGGGCGGCCGCTCAGGCGACGCCCATGGAGAAGGCGCATGCATGCCACACCCCGCAGGCGTGCATGCCGGCTCCCCGACGGCTCAGGCTGCCGACGACGTCGCCGCCGACGCCACCGCCGGCGCCTCGGCAGCCGAGTCGCCGCCGAGGCCGCAGAACATCTCGTAGTCGATCAGCTCGCGGATCGTCGGGTGGTCGCCGCACACCGCGCAGTTCGGGTCGCGCCGGAGCCGCAGGATCCGCACCTCGCCCGCCAGCGTGTCGAAGTGCATCATGCGCCCGAGCAGCGTCCGGCCCGTGCCGAGGATCAACTTGATCGCCTCGAGCGCCTGCACGCAACCGACGATTCCGGGCAGGACCCCGAGCACCCCCGCCTCGGCACACGACGGGGTCGACCCGGGCGGCGGCGGCTCGGGGAAGAGGCAGCGGTAGCAGGGCCCTTCCGGTGGATGGAAGACGGTCGCCTGACCCTCGAACTGCCAGATCGCGCCATCGACGAGCGGCTTGTGGAGCATGACGGACGCGTCGTTGGCGAGGTAGCGCGTCGGGAAGTTGTCGCAGCCGTTCACGATGACGTCGAACGGCTCGAAGATGCGGAACGCGTTCTCGGACGACAGCCGCTCGCGGAACTCGATCACCTTGACGTCGGGGTTGAGCGCCTGGAGCGTCAGGCGAGCGGACTCGGTCTTCGGCATCCCGATGCGGTCGTTGGTGTGCAGAATCTGGCGCTGCAGGTTCGAGAGATCGACCACGTCCATGTCGGCGATGCCGATCGTCCCCACACCCGCCGCCGCGAGGTAGAAGGCCGCGGGAGAGCCGAGACCGCCGGCGCCGATGCAGAGCACCTTGGCGTCGAGGAGCTTCGCCTGGCCCGCCTCGCCCACCTCGGGAAGCAGGAAGTGGCGGCTGTAGCGGATCTGCTGCTCGGCGGTGAACTGCCGGTCCGCGGCCACAGGCAGACCCTGGTTCTTCCAGGCCGTGAACCCGCCGCGCATCGACGCCACGTTGGTGTAGCCGAGCTCCCTGAGGATGCGGCCGGCGAGCAGCGAACGCGTGCCGCCGGCGCAGTAGGCGATGATCGGGGTGCTCTTGTCCGGCACCGTCTCCTCGACCCGCATCTCGAGGAATCCCCGCGGCAGCGAGAGGGCGCCCGGCACGTAGCCCTGGCGGACCTCCTCCTTCTCGCGCACGTCGAGCAGCACCGGACGGGCGCCACCGTCGAGCTTGCCCTTCACCTCGTCGGGAGAGACCTCCGGGACGACCTTGCGGGCCTCCTCCATGATCTGCTTGTAGGTCTTCGCCATCGCTCAGCCTTCGACCCCGTCGAACAGGTTCATACGGTACTCGAGCCAGCGCGCCACCGCTCCCGCATGGGCCGGGGAGACGAGCAGCCGCCCGATATCCAGTATGCGCCACATGGGATACCGACGCGAGAGGGCGAGGGGATCGCGATGCCGGCCGAGGAAGTGGCGCAGCTTCTCCCTGTCGACGCGCCGCAAGAGGCCACGCCGCCAGAGCGCCAGGAGGATCACGCCTTCGCCTCCGCCTGGCGATAGGCCGCGAGCAGGTCCGTCATGAGCGCGTCGCGGCCCCGTTCCTGGAGCACGCGCGAGCGCTCCATGAGCACCTGCTTGGTCTCGACGAAGTCCTCGCGCCGGTAGCCCCAGATGCGGGGGTGGACGAAGGTGTCCATGCGGATCGCGTCACAGGGGCACGCCTCCACGCACATCCCGCAATAGATGCACTGCAGCGTGTCGATCTCGTAGCGCACGGGATACTTCTCGGTGTCGACGTCGGGGTGCTCGCCCGCCTCGATGTGGATGCACTTGGCCGGACACGCCGTCGCGCAGAGGAAGCAGGCCGTGCAGCGTACCGAGCCGTCGGGCTTGAGGGTCAGGCGGTGCGCCCCGCGGTAGCCCTCGGGGTACACCTTGCGCTCCTCCGGATACTGCACGGTCACGGCCGCCCGGCGGTTCCGGGCAAGGCCGAAGAGGTGGAGGGTGTGCAGCAGCAGGTTGCGGGCGAAGTGCCGCGTCGTGACGGCGATGCCGCCCAGCACCTGCGGCAGGTAGAGCCGCTCGGCGAGCGTCAGCTTGGGCGGGGTTTGCTGCATCGAGGACGACCGTAGCACCCCACTTCGCCGCCCGCCACCGACTCAATGCGTCCGGCGCGCGGCGGCCCCCGGCGGCATGCGCAGCTCCTCGAGCCGGAACTCGAGCACGTCGCGCAGCCGCGCGGCGCGCTCGGCGAGCGTCGGCGCCTCGAGGAGCGCCTGCTTCTCGACCGGCGACACGTCGAGGTGATGGGCGAAGAAGTTGACGAACGTCTCGTCGTCGGCCGCGGCGCCCAGCGGTCCCTCGTCGCCCGCTTCCTGTCCGAGCCGCTCGATGTAGAGGCGCACGAGGGACGTGATCCCCTTGCGCAGCCCGGGGGGGAGCGGACCCGCCAGCGGCGCGTGCCAGGCGACCACCGCCTCGCGGTACGGGCGGCGCCGGAGCTCGCGCTGGACGACGAACTCCCGCAGCCCGCGGAGCACGATGTTGAACCGGCCGTCGGGCAGCTCCTCCATGCGTACCATCTCGCCCACAGTGCCGGTCGTGAAGATGGGCGGCCCCCCGTGGTAGTCCGGCTGCCAGCCCTCGCGCAGGAGCGCCATGCCGATCAGGCGGGGGCCGCGCGCCGCATCGCGGACCATCTCCCGATAGCGCGGCTCGAAGATGTGGAGCGGGAGCACGATCTGCGGGAACAGGACGACGTTCGGCAGCGGGAAGACGGGGATGATGTCGGGCAGCGTCATGTCGGGCTCGTCCCGCACGCCCGGCACAACCCGTAGAGCACGAGCGCATGCCCCGTCACCTGGTGTCCCGCCTGCCGGGCGGCGTTCGCCTCCAGGTCGAGCGATGTCGCGGGCAGGTCCTCGATGTGTCCACACTGCTCGCACACGAAGTGATCGTGACCCCCGGGCATCGGGTCGAAGCGAGCGAGGCGATCCCCGAGGTGGACGATCCCGATGTGGCCCTCGGCCGCCAGCCGGTGGAGGTTCCGGTAGACGGTCCCGAGGCTGATCGTCGGCAGGACGGCCCGCACGCGCGCGAAGATCCGGTCGGCACTCGGGTGCTCGGTGCCCGAGGCCCGGACGGCGTCGAGCACGAGGGCGAGCTGGCGCGTCGTTCGCCGCCGCGCCTCAGCTCCCATCGCGGACCTCCCGGAGCGCCCGGTCGGCGACGGCAGGATCGCCCAGATCCGCCGCGAGGCTCGCGCGGACCGGCTCGGGCAACGGCACCCGGCCGCGATAGTTCGGGTGGTCGACGACCAGCGTCAGGGGCGCGCCGGTCGCGACCCGGGCGAGGAGCGTCGGATCGAGCGGGAAGCGGACGTACTGCACGGTCGAGAGCTTCTCGTCGGTGTGCCGTCCCCCCTCGAACACGCCCGCGATGCGCGCGGCGGAGCCCACCTCGAGCCTGACATGCCGGTCGATGCCCATCAGCCGCTGGAGCTCGTCGCGCACCCGGCGCGCGTCGTCGATCGCGATGAGAAGCGTGCTCGACAGCTCCGCGGGACCGGGGAGAAGCTCGTTGTAGACCGCCAGCTCTTCCCGCATCCTCTCGAGGTCTGTGATCCGCTCCACCCAGAGCATCTCCTGCACCTGATACCAGACCGTCGCGCGATCCTCGAAGAGGAACGTCATGCGGTCACCCACCGCTACCCGCCGCGCCTGCTTGTGGGCGATGACGCGGCGACGAATCGCGTCGCGACGGCTCGCATAGCGCTCGCCGCCGAGGATATCCTCGAGCGCGATCGGCCGCATCATGCCGTCGAGTCGAGCGTCCGGCCCTCGTACGCGGCGAGCAGGGCCTCGACGGGATGGTAGACGCGGGCGCCGCGCGCCTGCTCGATCTGCAGCGCGGCCAGCGGACAGTCCGAGACGACCACGTCGGGCCGGACCGCCTCGAGGTCGCGGAGCAGCGGCCGCGCCACCGCCAGCGATGCGTCGTAGAACTCGCGCTTGAAGCCCCAGGTGCCGTCCATCCCCGTGCACCGTTCAAGCACGTCGACCGTCGTGCCGGGCACCAGGAGCAGCACGTCGCGGGCCTTGAAGCCGATCTCCTGCACGCGGAGATGGCATGGAGCGTGATAGGCGACCCTGCCGAGCGGCGCGGCGAATGTCCGATCGAGCCTCCCCTCGGCATGGAGCTTGACGAGATACTGGCCGAGATCATGGACCCGTGCGACGACCCGCTCGGTCGCGGGACCCGGAACCAGCCCGGGGTACTCCTGCTTCAGCATGCGGCTGCAGCTCGGCCCTGGCACGACGACGTCGTAGCCGGCGGCCACGGCGCGCCCGAGGCTCTCGAGATTGCGCCGCGCGCGGCGCGTCGCTCCGACGATGTCGCCCCCATCGAGCGCCGGCATCCCGCAGCAGACCTGCTCAGGGCAGCTCACCTCGATTCGGTTCCGCCAGAGCACCTGCACCGCAGCCACGCCGATGTCGGGCGCGTTGAACTCGACCGGGGTCGTGTAGAAGAGCGCGACTCGCCCCGACCCACCAAGTCCGGAGGGTGGCCTCTGGCGCCGGAACCACCGGCTGAAGCGGCGCGCATAGCGTGGCAGGCGTCGCCGCCGGTCGATGCCCAGGGCCCTCTCCATCCCCCAGCGGAGCACGCGATTGCGGTTCGCCCAATTGGCGAGGCGAGGCAACGCCGAGCCCACCCGCCCGAGGAGCTCCGGGTTCCCGAGAACCCGGTCCCGCAGCGGGATGCCTTCACGGTCGGCGCGGATCACCCTCGCGCGCTGCATCAGCTGTGGGAAATCGACGCCCCATCGGTGGGGAGGTGTGTAAGGGCAGTGCGGGTAGCAGAGCTTGCACCCGAAGCACAGGTCGATCGCCCGGCGGTCCTCCTCGGGCGTGAGCGCCCGGACCTCTCCGTCGTGATCGTCGATCGTGTCGAGGAGATGGGTGAACGACGGGCAGAGGTTGTAGCAGCGCCGGCACCCGGCGCAGATGTCGTAGACACGTGCGGCCTCGGCGGCGAGGGCCGCCGGATCGCGAAACCCGGCCGACCCCCCTGGCAGCCCGATGTCCGTCGAGTCCGTCACCTCATCCGAGGCTCAGCGTCTGGAGTCCCTTCGTGAACCGCCCTGCGTGTGACTTCTCGGCCTTGGCGAGCGTCTCGAACCACTCGGCGATCTCCTCGAAGCCTTCGCCGCGGGCCGCCTTGGCGAAGCCCGGGTACATCTCCGTGAACTCGTAGGTCTCTCCCTCGATCGCGGACTTGAGGTTCTGCTCGGTGGAGCCGATCGGCACCCCCGTCACCGGGTCGCCCGCCTCTTTCAGGAAGTCCAGGTGCCCGAAGGCGTGCCCCGTCTCGGCCTCGGAGGTGTCACGGAACAGGCCGCCGACGTCCGGATATCCCTCGATGTCGGCGCGTCGTGCAAAGTAGAGGTAGCGCCGGTTCGCCTGCGATTCGCCCGCGAACGCGTTCTTCAGGTTCTCGTGTGTCCGTGTGCCCTTCAGAGCCTTGGCCATCGCGTCCTCCCTCCTTAGTAGGAGCCGCTCCTACTAATCGCCGACGCACACCCGTGTCAACGGGTGGCGAACTCGAGGCTCGAAGGTGAGAGGGCTCGGAGCGGTTCAGAGACCGAGGCCGCGCACGCTGGGCCGCGAGCGGAGCCGATCGATCCACGCCTGCACCGGGGCCAGCGCCGGTTCGAGCTCGAAGCCGAGCCGCCCGAGGACCATGATGCGAGGCGCGAAGGCCGCGTCGGCGAGCGAGAACTCGCGCCCGACGAGGAACTCCTGGCCGTTCAGCTTGTCACGAAGGTAGTAGAGCGCCCGACGGAGCTCGTCGCGTGCCTGCTCGACGCGCTGACCATCGCGCTCGGCGTCGGTCTTGCGAATCTGTGCCAGGAGCGTCGTGGTCGGCGGGATGAACGAGTTGTCGCAGTAGTCCTCGAGCATGCGCGCGCGGGCGCGCGCCTGCGAATCCTCGGGAAGCAGATGCGGGAGGGGGTATTCGTCTTCCAGATACTCGTTGATGATCGTGGAGTCGAAGATGACTTCGTCCTCGTCCACCAGAACGGGGACCTTGCCGTACGGATTGAGGCGAAGGAACTCGGGCGTCTTCTGCTCCTGACGTCGCAGGTCCACGAAGATCTTCTCGAATTCGAGGTCCTTCTCCGCCAGGACTACCCGCACCTTTTGGCAGAACGGGCAGTCAGGGTAATCATACAGCTTCAGCATCTCCGTACCTCCGTTCCTCCACTCACCTCACCACCCCCCCAGAACGAAGGCACCGTAGTCGAAATAATGAGGCCGTGCAATAATTTCACCACCCCAAAAGCCGCGAATTTTACAGATTATTCTGAGGGACATGCGACCAGGCATGATATGAGCTACGGACCAGCGGCCCGGCCTCAACGTGGCGGAACCCGAGTGCGCGAGCGCGCTCGCCCAGGGCGGCGAACTCGTCGGGAGGCACGTACCGCTCGACCGGCAGGTTTCCGGCTGCCGGACGGAGATACTGACCGAGGGTCAGCACCTCGCAACCGGCATCACGTAAGTTACTGAAAACACTGAGAAGCTCGGCCTCCGTCTCCCCGAGGCCCAGCATCAGCCCCGCCTTGGTGAGGATGTCGGCTCGCGCCCGATGCGCCGCCTCGAGCACGCCCAGAGAACGCTTGTACACGGCGCCCGGCCGTACACGTTTGTACAGGCGAGGGACCGTCTCGATATTATGGTTGAAGACATCGATCGGTGCCGCCGTCACGGCCGCGACCGCGTCGAGGCGCCCCCTGAAATCCGGCACGAGGACTTCCACCCGGCACTCGGGCAGCCGCGCCTTGATAGCCCGCGCGGTGGCGGCGAAGTGCATGGCGCCGCCGTCGCCTAGGTCGTCGCGGTTGACCGAGGTCACCACCACATGGCGGAGGCCGAGCCGCGCGACCGCGACGGCAACCCGGTCCGGCTCGTCAGGGTCGACCGCGAGGGGGCGTCCGTGCGCCACGGCGCAGAAGCCGCAATTTCTCGTGCAGGTGTCGCCAAGGAGCATGAACGTGGCCGTCTTGTGCCCCCAGCACTCACCGATGTTCGGACAATGTGCCTCCTCGCACACCGTGTGAAGGCCAAGCTCCTTCACGGTGGCGCGGGTCTCCGAGAAGTTCGGACCACCTGGCGCCCGGACCTTCAGCCAGGGTGGGTGGCGGCCGATGGCTGGCGAGCTCACGGTGCCGCCCGACGGTCGGCCTGGGCCTCGGGGGTCACGAGATCCCAGGCGTCGTAGCCGAAGAGCGCAACGAAGCGCCCCAGGACGACAGGGATCACCTGCGCCACATCGTCAGGTCCGCCTTCGTGCGCGATCGACGTCATCTCGACCCCGCAGATGCCGCACGGCGTGATCGACGCAAAGCCGCCGAGGTCGCGTCCCACGTTGAGTGAAAATCCGTGCCAGGCGACCCAGCGCCGGACCGCGATCCCGATCGAGGCGACCTTTCGCCCGCGCACCCAGACCCCGGTGAAGCCGGGAATCCGTTCCCCCGCGATCCCGAAGGCCGCGAGGGTCGCGATCACCACCTCCTCGAGAGAGCGCAGGTAACGATGGACGTCACGCCCCTGCGCGGCGAGCGCCACGATGGGGTAGCCGATCAGCTGTCCGGGGCCGTGATACGTCACCTGACCGCCGCGTGCGACCCTGCGGATAGGCACGTCGCCCGCCGCGGCGATCCGAAGATGTCGTGCGTCTGCGCTCCGGCCGAGCGTGTAGACGGGCGGATGCTCGACGAGCAGGAGGGAGTCGGGTCCACCGGCGAGCCGGCGCGTGACGAGACGCTCCTGCCAGGCGAGCGCCTCGTCATAGTCGACGCGTCCCGGGATCCCGACTTCGAGGAGCTTGGTCGCGACCTCGGACGCCATCAGACGACGAGCGCCAGCGGACGCTCGAGCAGGCCGCGCAGCTCAGCCAGAAAGCGGCCCGCGATGACGCCGTCGATGATGCGGTGATCGCAGGAGAGGGTCACGGTCATCACGCGGCCCGGCACGACCCGATCGCCATCGACCACCGGCACCGCGCGGATCGCTCCGACGGCGAGGATCGCGGCCTGCGGCGGGTTGATCACCGCCGCGAACTGCGAGACCGGGTACATGCCGAGGTTGGAGATCGTGAACGTCCCACCCGACAGGTCGTCGGCTGCGAAGCGGCCCGCCCGGGCCCGCTCGACCACGGCGCGCGCCCGCTGCACGATCGCGCCGAGGGGCTCGCGGTCGCAGTCATGGATGACCGGCACGATCAGACCCTGCTCCACGGCCGTCGCCACGCCGACGTGGACGGTGTCGTGCAGCACCATCGCGTCGCCGTCGTAAGAGGCGTTCACCTCGGGCACCCGGGTCAGCGCCACGCCCGCGGCCTTCAGGACGAGGTGCGTGAAGGTGATCCCCTCGAATTCGCCTCCCAGACCGGCCAGCGCCTCCTTCAGGCGGACCGCCTCGTCCATCCGGATGTCGGCCGAGGCGTAGAAGTGCGGCACCTCTCGCTTCGACTCGCCCATGCGCTTGGCCGTGGTGCGGCGCACGCGCGAGAGCTCCAGGCGCCGATCGCCGCGGCGTGACGCCTCGGGTGCGGGGGCCGGCTCCCTTTTCGGCGCCGCGCCTCGGGCCGCGATCGCCGCCTCGATGTCCTTCTCGACGACCCGTCCGCCCGGCCCCGTACCGGTGAGCGAGGCCAGATCGATCTGGTGCTCGCGCGCGAGGCGACGCGCGCGGGGTGAGGCCTTCACGTGCTCCGCCCCCTCGGCCTCGGCCGCCGCCTCCGGGCGCCGGACGACGGTCGGGCGCCACGACTCGCGAGCGGCCTCCGGCCGTCCCTCGCCGCGCGCGGCCCCCGAAGGGACTTCGGCCGGCCGAGGCGCCGGCTTGGCGGGCTCGGGCTTTTTCTGACTCTCGGCGGGCGCGGCGGGCCGAGAGGTCCCCTTCCGCTGCTCGGCCGACGCGAGCACGGCGATGACCGCGCCCACCGGTGCGCTCTCGCCCTCCTTCACGCGCACCTCCGAGAGGACGCCCTCGTCGAAGGCCTCGAGCTCCATGTTCGCCTTGTCGGTCTCGACCTCGGCCAGCACGTCGCCGATCGCGACCCTGTCGCCGGGCTGCTTCAGCCAGCGGAGGATCTTCCCCTCCTCCATCGTGTCGGAGAGCTTCGGCATGGTGACGTCGGGCATCGATGCCTCCGGCCGGGACGGAAGTCGGTCCTACGGCGTGCTAGCGCGTGCCCCCGGCCGCCGCCGGACGAACCGGCGCCTCCTCGAGCCCGAGGAGCCGGCGCACGGCAGCGACGACGCGATCCGGCGACGGGATCACGAGGGTCTCCAGGTTGGTCGCGTATGGCATCGGCACGTCGACGCTCGTCAGACGGTCGGGCGGCGCGTCGAGCTCGTCGAACGCCTCGCGCACGACGAGCGTGATCACCTCCGCGGCCACACCGGCAAACGGCCAGCCTTCCTGGACGACGAGGCAGCGACCCGTGCGTCGCACGGAGTCGACGATCGCCTCGCCGTCGAGCGGCCGAATGGTGCGGAGGTCGAGCACTTCCACCTCGATGCCGTCGCGGGCGAGCTCCTCGGCGGCCTTGAGGGAGGCGTGCAGCATCTTGGCCCACGTGACGACGGTCACGTCGCGCCCGGGCCGCTTCACGTCGGCCAGCCCGAGCGGTACGACGTGCTCGCCGGCCGGCACCTCGCCCTTGAGCGCGTACATCACCTCGCTCTCGACGAAGACGACCGGGTTGTCGTCCCGGATGGCGGCCTTCAGCAGTCCCTTGGCGTCCGCCGGGGTGGCGGGCACGACCACCTTCAGGCCCGGCACGTGGGTGTAGAGCGATTCGAGGGCCTGCGAGTGCTGGGCCGCGAGCGCGTGCGCCGCGCCGCCGGGCCCGCGGAAGACGATCGGCAGCGTGAACTGGCCGTTCGACATGTAGCGCAGCTTGGCGGCGTTGTTCACGAGCTGGTCGTAGGCGGTGAGCGAGAAGTTCCAGGTCATGAACTCGATGATCGGCCGGAGCCCGATCATCGCCGCCCCGATGCCCACGCCGGCGAAGCCCGTCTCCGCGATCGGCGTGTCGATCACGCGCTTCTCGCCGAAGCGCGCGAGCATGCCCTCGGAGACCTTGTACGCGCCCTGGTAGTGCCCGACCTCCTCGCCCATGAGGAAGATCGAGGGGTCGCGCTCCATCTCCTCCACCATGGCTTCGCGGAGGGCCTCGCGGAAGGTCACGACGCGCGGCTCAGGCATACACGTGCTCGGTCACCGTCTCCGGCGCCGGGAGCGGCGACTGCTCGGCGAACTCGACGGCGTCCTCGACCTGCGCCTTGACGTCGTCGTCGAGCGCCCGGAGCTGCTCGGCGCTGGCGATGCCGAGCGTCTGCATGCGCTGCCCGAGGACGTTGATCGGATCGCGCTCCATCCACTTCTGCACCTCCTCCTTGCTGCGATACTTGGCAGGGTCGGCCATCGAGTGGCCGCGGAAGCGGTAGGTCTTGGCCTCGATGAAGAAGGGCAGACTGTCCTTGCGTGCGCGCTCGACCGCCCGCCGCACGGCGTCGCGCATCTCGAGCACGTCGTCGCCGTTGACGATCTCGGACTCCATCGGATAGCCGCGGGCGCGGACCGCGACGTCCGGAACCGACATCGTGCGGTAGAGCGGCGTCCCCATGGCGTACTGGTTGTTCTCGCAGATGAAGACGACCGGGAGCTTCCACAGACCGGCGAGCGCGAGCCCCTCGTGAAAGGCACCCATGTTCGCCGTGCCGTCGCCGAAGAAGCAGAGCGTCACGTCCTTCTCGTCGCGGTACTTGCTGGCGAACGCCACGCCGGCGGCGATCGGCACGTGGCCGCCGACGATCGCCCAGCCGCCGAGAAATCGCTTGCCGGCGTCGAAGAGGTGCATCGACCCGCCGCGTCCGCCGCTCGCGCCCGTCGCCCGCCCGTAGAGCTCGGCCATCGCCGCGCGGGCATCACCGGTGCGGGCCAGGTAATGGGCGTGCTCCCGGTAGGTGGCGACGATGTAGTCGGTCGGCTCGGCCGCCGAGATGGCCCCGACCGCCACCGCCTCCTGGCCGATGTAAAGGTGCAGGAAGCCGCGGATCTTGCCCTGCGTATAGGCTTTCGCGGCGGCCTCCTCGAAGCGGCGGCAGAGCGCCATGCTCCGGTAGAGGTCGAGAAGCAGGGTGGCGTCCATATCGACGAACCTCTCGATTATAGGCCATTCAGCCGCAGGGAAAAGCGCGGCGAAGGGTCGCTTCAGTCGCTCGTGGCGAGCGTCGGCAGCGCGATCTGGCGATCCAGCTCGCCTCGCGCCGCCGCCCGCACGGGTGCGAACGAGCGGCGGTGCACGGGCGAGGGCCCGTGCTCGCGGATGGCGGCGAAGTGGCGCCGGGTCGCGTACCCCATGTGATGGGCGAAGCCGTAGCCCGGATAGCGCGCGTCGAGCTCGCACATGATGGCGTCCCGCTCCACCTTGGCGACGATCGACGCGGCGGCGATCGAGCACACGAACGAGTCGCCCTTCGGGTAGGCGCTCTGCGGCATCGGCAGGTCGGGGATCTCCCGGCCATCGACCAGGACGTAGCCCGGGACGAGCGGGCGAAGGGCGTCGAGCGCGCGGCGGCACGCGGCGAGACCTGCCCGATAGATGTTCAGGCGGTCGATCTCCTCGGGCTCGACGATCCCCAGGCCGACCGCCAGGGCGCGGCGCCGGATCTCCACCGCGAGCCGCTCGCGCACCGGCGCCTGGAGCACCTTCGAGTCCGCCACGCCGTCGAGACACGTTCCGGGCGGCAGCACCACGGCGGCGGCGATGACCGGGCCGGCGAGCGGGCCCATCCCCACCTCGTCCACGCCCGCCACGAGCCGGATGCCGACGCGCCAGAGGAGCGTCTCGAGGTGTGGCGCCGCCGTCGCCAGCTTGCGGCGGCGCCGCCGACCCCGCCCTGCGGACGCCATTGGGCTCCCGGGTAGCAAACGGCCGGGCGGGCTGTCAAAAGCGTTTGAACAGCGCCGCGAGGGCCGCGAACGCATTGCGGCGGTCCCAGCCGTCGACGCCGTTGTACCAGGCGAGGCCGATCGCCTGCGCGCGCGGGCTCAGCGCAGCGAGCCGGAACCAGAGTCGACCCCGAGGTCCGTAAAAGAGCCGCGTCGCGAGGCCGAGGCGGTGGAGCTTCCGTCCGAGCGGTCCGCGCTCGACGGCGCGCGCGTAGCCGCGGAACGACCAGTCGCCTGTCCCGTGGGCCGCGCAGATCGCCTCGGCCGCCAGGAGACCGTACTCGAGCGCGAAGGAGATGCCCTCGCCCATGAGCGGGTCGGCGCCCGCGGCATCGCCGACGAGCAGCGCGTGCGGGGCGGTGAGGCGCGGCGCCCCCACGTAGGCGTGAATCGGAAACGCCTTCCAGGCCACCGCCGTCGTACCGAGGCGGGCGAGCTCCGTTGCGAGCTCGGTGCGGAGCCGCGTCCCGCAGGCGGGCGGCAGCGCGTAGACCCCCACGTTGGCATGGGGGACTCCGTCGATGAGGCACGGGAACGCCCAGCGGTAGCCGCGCAGGCCTGTCCGGCACGCGCTGAAGTCGAAGTCGTAGCGGCGTCCGGCGAAGCCCGTCCAGGACGTCGCGGCGACCGGGACGTCACACATGACCGCCCGCGCGGTGACACCGCCTCCCCCGACGAGCGCGCGGCGGACGAGGCTGCCGCTGCCGTCGGCGCCGACGACCACCGGCGTCCAGTAGGTCCGCCGCGAGGTCTCGACGCGCACGCCGGCGCCGTCCCGCGCCACGTGCGTCACGCGCTCCTCCTCGCGGAGCTCGACGCCCCGGTCGCGCGCCGTCCAGGCGAGCTGCGCGTCGAGCTCCCGGCGGCGGACGACCCGGCAGAGATCCTCGCCGTCGACCGCCAGCTCGCGTCCGCCGGGGAGCGCCACGCCGGCGTGGTCCACCCGCGCCTGCGGCACCGTCAGCGGCACGTCGAGGCTTTCGAGCAGGCGGACGGCCTTCGGGATCACCCCGCCGGCGCACGTCTTGTCGCGCGGATGCCGGGCTTTCTCGAGCAGCACCGACCGCGCGGCCAGCGCCGGCGCGCGGGCGGCGAGACCGAGCGCCGTCGCCGCGCCGGCCGGGCCGGAGCCAACGATGACGACGTCGCGGCGTTCCATCGCCGCCTTCTCTACCGCGGCCTCGCCGACCCCGCCATCGTGCGGCCCGGATTGCCACGCCGGCCGGGTGTCAGGGCTCCAGGCGCGCTCAGAGCGCGCTCAGCTCGACCCAGCCGAGTGCATGACCGAGCGCGCGCTTGATCTCGATCTCGCGGGTGGACCTCAACGAGCCCGCGCGCTTGGTGAGCTGACGCTTGGCGACCGTGTGCAGATTGTCGAGATTGACGAACGAAGCGGACGGCAAGCCTTCCGGCCGCCCCACCGTCACCTCCTGCGGGATTCCGCGGACCGTGGTGGTGACTTCAGCGACGAGCACCTTGTTCAGGTAGGGGTAGGCCGGGTTTCGCGACAGCAGGAGAACCGGCCGGCGCCCCACTGGAAGTGGCAGGCTCGCCCACCAGATCTCGTATTGCTTCACCGTCGCCTCCGGCCACGATACGCGGGCGGCTTCCGCTCCCAGACACGGGGATCGAACCAGGC
Organism: Deltaproteobacteria bacterium; assembly: GCA_005888095.1. Lineage (GTDB taxonomy): Bacteria > Desulfobacterota > Binatia > DP-6 > DP-6 > DP-3. The sequence continues at coordinate 17,045 of VBKF01000157.1, forward strand.
GTCATCGGGGCTGTCGGGGACCCTGCGGTACGCTTCGGCGGTGGCACGCTCCAGATCCTCGAGGATCGCCTTCTGGATGGCCGCGCGAATGAAAGCCGAACGTCGTCGCGATCGAGCCGGAGCAATCTGCTCGAGTTTCTTGAACGTGTCTTCATCGACCTCGACCAGTAACTGCTTCATGGGTTCCACTATAGGGAAGAACTCGGAGCCCGACAACATCGAGCCGCGCTTTAGCCCTCGCGGCCCCCGCCATCGCGCGGCCCGGATTGCCACGCCTGCTCCTGCCCCTTGCGCAGATCTGCGTTGGAGTGGGAGCTTCATGCGGCAACATCCCCGCGCCTCCCTGACGTGCGGCGTCAGCGCTGTCCTCGACGCAGGAATCTGGATTCCCCCGGGTCTCTCCAAGCCGAGAATTTCTCTTGACGGTCGCTTTGTCCGCCTCCTAATATGCGGCTCCGGAGCGACGTCGGTATCCGGGAAGGGAGCGGCGTGGTGGTTCCTATGCCCCTTGAACGGCCCCCCGCCCTGGAGGCGAGGCAGACGACAGCGCTCGCACTCGGCATGGCAGTGGCGCTGCTCGCGGCGCCGGCGGCCGCGATCGTCGACCCGCGCGTCTTCAAGTGCGAGGACGCGGCCGCCGGCGCGATCGGCAAATGGGCCAGCCAGCGGGCGGCCTGCATCGTCCAGTGCGAGGTGGTCCGAACGGGCGGCGACGCGACCCGCGTCTGCTCGGATCCGCCCGGGTTCGATCCGGTGACGCTGGCGTGTATGGGCCCTCCCGACGCCCAATACGAGGCGACGGTGATGCAGGTTTGCCCGCCGGAGAACTTCCCGCGCTGTGCGCCTTATGAGGGTGAGACGCCCCAGTCCTTCGCCGCCGGCGAGGAAGCGGCACAAGCTGCGTTGATCGACCCGGTCGTGGCACCAGAGCTGCTCTGCGATCCGGCGCGCCTCTCGTGCGAGGCCGCGGTCGTAAAGGCACTCGGCGCGCTCGCGACGAACCTCGGGCGGTGCCTCCGCAAGTGCTACCGGGTGCTGCAAGGCCGCGACGACCGGAGGACCTGCACCCCCGACACGGCGGACGATCCGTTCGATGGGCTCGAGCCAAGGGCGAGAGAGTGCACGGCCGGCGCCCTCGCCAGGGCCGGAACCAAGATCACCGCCGCCTGCCCGACCCTGCCCGACTGTGGCTCCTATTCCTCCGGCACGCCCGGCCTGCTCTCCCTCGTCACCGGCCCGTTCGCAGCCGCCTATGCAGATCCCGCGAGCAATCCCTACTGTGCCGACACGGTGAGGCTGATCAGCATCGCAGCGGACGGCATCCGCGGCGGCGACGGCGACAGCGCCCCTTCCGGAATCTCGGACGACGGCCACGTGGTGGCATTCACGAGCGCTGCCACGAATCTCGTCACCGACGATACGAACGGCGTGGTCGACGCCTTCGTCCATGACTGGACGACGGGCACCACCGAGCGGGTGAGCGTCGCGTCGGACGGCAGCGAGGGGAACCGTGACAGCTTCGCGCTCGGACTCTCGCCCGACGGCCGCTTCGTCGTGTTCGACAGCGACGCCACCAACCTCGTTGCGGGCGATGCCAACGGCAGCCCTGACGTCTTCGTGCACGATCGGGTGATGGGAACGACCGAGCGGGTGAGCGTCGCCTCGGACGGCACGGGGGGGAACGGCTACTCTGCCGGCGGGGGGCTGTCGGCCGACGGACGATTCGTCGCCTTCCTCAGCTGGGCCGACAACCTCGTGGCGGGCGACACGAACGCCAACAGCGACATCTTCGTCCACGACCGGACGACGGGCGCCACGGAGCGGGTGAGCGTCGCTTCCGACGGCACCCAGGGCAACCTCTACAGCAACGGGCCGATCGACATCTCGGCCGACGGGCGGTTCGTCGTCTTCGTGAGCTTCGCCAGCAACCTGGTCCCGGGCGATACCAATGGCAACAATTCCTACCAGGGCGAGGACGTCTTCCTGCACGACCGGATGACCGGCGCAACCGAGCGCGTGAGCCTCGCGACCAACGGATCCGAGCTCGCCGCCGGCGGCTTCGGCGGCCGCATCTCGGCCGACGGCCGGATCGTCGTCTACAATGAGCATAGCGTCGACTACTCGGGTCCTCGGGTCTACGCATACGATCGCACGACCGGCGCACGCGATGTGCCGCCGTTTTCCCAGCCCGTCTACTTTCCCGCGATCTCCGCGGAGGGGCGCTTCGTCGGGGGCGGCAACGAGGTCTACGACCGGCAGACCGGGTCCATCGAGACGGTGACCCTGACTGCCCGGCGTGTATTTAGCCCGAGCCCGTCGGGCGACGGCTTTCCGCTGCCCTCGGGCGACGGCCGCTTCATCGCCTTCGAAAGCGCCTCCCCGAACCTCGTGGCGTACGATCACAACAACAAGCTGGACGTCTTCCTGCACGATCGCGCCACCCCGCCGCCCCCCTGACCTGCTTCGGGCTTGCCACCCGCGGCAACCGGGGAGCGCTCTACAGCCACTCGGCGACGGCGCGTCCGCCGGACCATGCACGACTACTAGCGATTGCGGGGCGTGTGCCCCGTCCGCATGCGCGTCGTGCGTCTCCGGCTCGGCGAAGAGCACCTCGAGGTGACGGACTACCGCGCACCAAGGGGGAGCCCTGCCCCTGCTCTAGGCAACTAAGCTAGGCAAGCCCCGCCCCCCTCGGGGACGGCAGCTGACGGCGGCGCCAGATGGCGTAGATCGCGGGGTAGACGAGGAGCTCCATCAAGAACGACGTGAAGATGCCGCCGATCATGGGCGCCGCGATCCGCTTCATCACGTCGGCCCCCGTGCCATGCGACCACATGATGGGGAGCAGCCCCATGAACATCACCGCGACCGTCATCACCTTGGGCCGCAGGCGCTTGACGGCGCCCTCGATGATCGCCTCCTCGAGATCCCGCCACGACCGCATGCGGCCGCGGCGCCGATGCTCGGCGAAGGCGAGGTCGAGGTAGAGGAGCATGAAGACACCGGTCTCCGCGTCGACGCCGAGGAGGGCGATCAGGCCCACCCACACCGCGATGCTCATGTTGTAGCCGAGGAGCCACAGCAGCCAGATCGCCCCGACGGCCGAGAACGGCACGGCGAGCAGGATGATGAGGGTCTTCGTGACCGAAGTCGTGTTCACGTAGAGCAGCACGAAGATGATGAGCAGGGTGAACGGCACCACGAGCTTGAGGCGCGCGCTCGCCCGTTGCAGGTACTCGAACTGACCCGCCCAGCCGAGGTGGTAGCCGGGCGGGAGCTGGACCCGCTCGGCGACGACGCGCTTCGCCTCCTCGACGTAGCTGCCAAGGTCCCGGCCCGCCACGTCGACGAACACGTAGCCGACGAGCTGGCCGTCCTCGTCGCGGATCGACGGCGGTGAGGTGGAGAATCCGATGTCGGCGAGCTGCGCGAGGGGAATCTGCGCGCCGTCCGGGCTCGTCACGAGCACCCGTTTCAGGCTCTCCGGGTCGCTGCGCTCGTCGCGGAAGTAGCGGACGTTGATGCTGTACCGCTCGCGACCCTCCACGGTCTGGGAGATGCTCGTCCCGCCGATGGCCGACTCGACGACGTCCTGCACGTCGCCGACCGTCAGGCCGTAGCGCGCGACGGCGTCGCGCCGCACGGTGACGTCGAGGTAGTAGCCGCTCGTCGTGCGCTCGGCGAAGGCGCTGCGCGTCCCGGGAAGCGTGGCGACCGCGCCCTCGATCTCGCGCGCGATGCGCCCGATCTCCGTGAGATCGGGGCCGTACACCTTGACGCCGAGGACGCTGCGGATGCCGGTGGCGAGCATCTCGGTGCGCGTCTGGATCGGCATCCACCAGATGTTCGGCATGCCCGGGAAGCGGATCGTGCGATCCATCTCGGCGAGGAGCTTGTCCCACGTCATGCCCGCGGGCCACTCCTCCTCGGGCTTCAGCGTCACCACCGTCTCGAACATGCTGAGCGGCGCGGGATCCGTCGGTGTCTCGGCGCGTCCGGCCTTGCCGAAGACGTGGTCCACCTCGGGGAACTGCTTGATCATCCGGTCCTGCGTCTGGATGGCGGCGCGGGCCTGGGTGATCGACATGCCGGGGAGCGCGGTCGGCATGTAGAGGATCGTGCCCTCGTTCAGCGGCGGCATGAACTCGGACCCGAGCCAGAAGTAGATGGGGACCGTGAGGGCGACGATCACGACCGCCGCGGCAACGGTCAGCCAGCGGAAGCGGAGGACGAGCTTCACGACCGGGTGGTAGAGGCGCATGAGCGGCCGGCTGATCGGGTGCCGCTCCTCGCTGTGGATCGTGCCCACGAGCACGGCGTTGGCCACGCGGCGGAGCCAGCCCGGCCGGAACGTGAACGGCTCGAGCCGGGTGAACAGGAGCCGCATCGCGGGGTCGAGCGTGATCGCCAGGACGGCCGCGATCGCCATCGAGAAGTTCTTCGTGAAGGCGAGCGGCTTGAAGAGCCGCCCTTCCTGCGCCTCGAGCGCGAAGATGGGAATGAAGGAGACGGCGATCACCAGCAGCGAGAAGAAGCTCGGCCCGCCGACCTCCTTGACGGCACCCACGACGACGTTGCGGAAATCGCCCGGCCGTCCCTCGGCCTGCCAGTGCTCGAGCTTCTTGTGGGTCTGCTCGACGACGACGATCGCCGCGTCCACCATCGCCCCGATCGCCACCGCGATCCCGCCGAGCGACATGATGTTGGCGGTAATGTCCATCGCCCGCATGGGGATGAACGCCAGCAGGACGGCGATCGGGATCGTGAAGATCGGGATGAGCGCGCTCGGGATGTGCCAGAGGAAGATCAGGATGACGAGGCTCACGATCGCGAGCTCCTCGACCAGCGTGTGCCGGAGGGTGTCGATCGCCCGGTGGATGAGATCCGAGCGATCGTAGGTGCTGACGATCTCCACCCCGGGCGGGAGGGACGCCTTCACCTCCTCGAGCTTGCGCTTGACGCCCTCGATGACCGCGAGGGCATTCTGTCCATGCCGCATCACGACGACGCCGCCGACGGTCTCGCCCTCGCCGTCCAGCTCGACGAGCCCGCGCCGGAGGTCTGGACCGAGATGCACCCGACCGACGTCGCGGACCAGGACCGGCGTGCCGCTGCCGTTCGTCCCGACGGCGATCTGCTCGATGTCCTCCACCGAGCGCACGTAGCCCCGGCCGCGGACCAGGTATTCGGTCCCGTTGAACTCGACCAGGCGGCCGCCGACCTCGTTGTTCGACCGCCGGATCGCCTCGATGACGTCGCGGAGCGGCAGGCGGTAGCCGAGGAGCGTCGCCGGGTCGACCTCGACCTGGTACTGCTTCACGAAGCCGCCGACCGAGGCGACCTCGGCCACGCCGTCGACGCTCGCCAGCCAGTAGCGCAGGTACCAGTCCTGGAACGAGCGCAGGTCCGCGAGCGTGTGCTTCCCGCTCCGGTCGACGAGGGCGTACTCGTAGACCCACCCCACACCCGTCGCGTCGGGCCCGAGGCGGGGGCTCACGCCCTCGGGAAGCCGGCCCGTGATGCCCTGCATGTACTCGAGGACGCGGCTCCGCGCCCAGTAGAGGTCCGTGCCGTCCTCGAACACGACGTTGACGAAGGAGTAGCCGAACATCGACTCGCCGCGGACATATTTCACGCGCGGCGCGGCGATCATCGTCGTGATGATCGGGTAGGTGATCTGGTCCTCCACGATGTCCGGGCTGCGCCCGGGCCAGTCGGTGAAGACGATCACCTGCACGTCCGAGAGGTCGGGGATCGCGTCGAGCGGGCTCGTGCGCAGGGACCAGACCCCGGCCGCGGTCGCGAAGAAGACGAGCAGCAGGACGAGAA
>VBKF01000158.1 GCA_005888095.1 Deltaproteobacteria bacterium
CGAAGCCGGTCGAGCGCGCCGTCGGGGTGGACGGTGTCCCGGAGCTCGGAGAGCGGCGCACCCGGCCTCATCGGCAGCGAGATCTGGCGAGCGCCGTCGGCCCGGCGAGGGTCGGCGTAGTCGCCGCTGAACGCGCCCCAGACGAGGCGGTGGGTCTCGCCGTCGCGGAGACGCGATCCCAGGATGCCTGGAATGACGATCACCGGGTTGCGCCAGGGTTCGTGCCGCTGGGCCGCGGCGTTGTACAGGCCGCCCAGATCAGGAAGTCGCACCGTACGCGCGCAGGCCGCGACGATGGTGTGCAGGCAAACCGCAGTGAGGAGGAGCGACCTCCGGGTGGCTGAAACCGGCCGCACGGGAGCCGCATCCTAACACGCGACCGACTCGCGTTCGGAGAGCCCGAGGCGGCGCCGACGTTCACAGGACTGGGAGGTACTCGCATGCGCAGAACCGGGATCGTCGTGCTTGCCTCGCTCGCTGCGGTGGGCCTCATGCCGATCGGTAGGAGCTCCGCCGCCGGCTCCCACACCAGCGCGCCCTTCTCGGGCGTCAAGGCGAACACGGGGACCGTCACCCAATCGCAGGAGGGCGGCGAGAACGTGCTGACGCTCTCGGATGACTTCAAGGTGCCCGACACTCCGGACCCTCACTGGCAGGTCGTCGACTCGAAGGGGAAGACCTACCTGCTGCAGCGGCTGCCCGTGAAGGGCGACAAGGTCAACCGCAGGATCATCGTGCCTGCCTACGTGCCCGACGCGGCCAAGGTCCAGATATGGTGCGCCTTCGCCGAAACCCTGCTCGGCGAGGCGGAGTTCGCATCGCCGGTGAAGTAGGGGAAGGACAACGCGAATGACATCTCTCGCACGAGGCTTCCTCGCCACCGCCGTGGTCGCGTGGGCAACCGCCGCCCGCAGCGCCGAGGTGGCCGACAAGAAGGCACTCACCCTGGACGGCGCGAAGAAGGTCGCCGCCGCGGCGGCGACCGAAGCCGCGCGCAACAATGAGGGTGCTGCCATCGCGGTCGTCGATGACGGAGGGAACCTGATGTACCTCGAGCGGATCGACGGCACCTTCGCCGCCGGCGCGCGCATCTCGATCGGCAAGGCCCGCACGGCGGCGCTGTTCAAGAAGCCGACGGCCGCCTTCGAGGACATCATCAAGAACGGTCGCACCGCGATGGTGGCCCTCGAGGACTTCACGCCGCTCCAGGGTGGCGTGCCGATCGAACTGGACGGCAAGGTGGTGGGGGCGATCGGCGTCAGCGGCGCCGCCAACCAGCAGCGGGACGAAGCGGTCGCGAAGGTCGGCGCCGCGGCGCTCAAGTAGGAGAAGGCCATGAGAGCCGTGCTCGCCCTCCTCGTCGCCGCGGCCTCGCCGTCGCTGGGCGCCGACGTCACGTACTTCCCCGCCGATAAGGTCTCCGCGGCGTTCGCCAAAGGCACCGTGCTGTTCGACGGCGAGGGCCGGAACTACATGGTGCACGCGAGTCGCCGCGACGCCGCGGGGCAAGCCGAGGTGCACGTCAGGGACGCCGACATCATCTACGTGCTCGAGGGCTCCACGACGTTCGTCACCGGCGGCACGGTGGTCGACGGGAAGACCACGGCGCCCGACGAGATCCGTGGCACGCGGATCGACGGCGGCGAGAGCCGCCGCCTCGGCAAGGGCGACGTCATCATCGTGCCGAACGGGACGCCGCACTGGTTCAAGGAAGTCCAGGGGCCGGTGCTCTACTACGTCGTCAAGGTGCGATGAGGACCGCCTCACTCGCCGCGACGTCCTGCGTTGTCGCCGCACTCGCTGGATCCGCCGCCGCGCTGCCCACGACGCTCGTCCGTCCCCTCGGACGCCCCGACGCGCTCGTCGACCTTCGCACCGCGGACGGCGTACACCTCGTGAAGGGAGAGTGGCGCTACGGCGACGTCAGGATCGTCGAGGTCGACGCCAAGGGTCCGGGGCCGGACTTGAAGCCGTCGGGAGCCCCGATCAAGTCCTATGATTACACGCCCAAGGCGGGCGCGGCCGACTTCGACGACTCGGCGTGGGAGGCGGTCGAGCCGACCGCGCTCGAGGGCCGCCGCTCGACAGGGAAGGTCTGCTTCAACTGGTACCGCATCGAGGTCACCGTCCCCGAGCGCATCGCGGGGTTCGACCCGACCGGCTCCACGGTCGCGTTCGAGATCGTGATCGACGACTACGCGGAGGTCTGGCCGGACGGCAAGCTCGCGCCCGTCCTCGGCCAGACGGGGGGCGCAGTGGTCGCCGGCTTCAACGCGCCGAACCGCGTGATCATCGGGCGAAACGTGAAGCCGGGACAGAAGATCCAGCTGGCGGTCTTCGGCATGAACGGCCCGATCTCGGCGAGCCCGAACAACTTCATCTGGGTCAAGTCCGCGACGCTCGACTTCTACAAGGCGGCGGAGCCCGGCCCCAATGTTGGCGAGGTGGTGCGCCTCGATCCCGCCCTCGACGCGATCGTCCCGACGCCGGCGCGCATCGAGAAGCTCGCCGCAGGCTTCCTCTTCACCGAGGGGCCGGTCTGGGTCCGCGACGGCGGCTATCTCCTGTTCAGCGATCCCAACGACAACCGCATCTACCGCTGGACACCGGACGGCGACCTCTCGGTCTTCCGGACGAAGAGCGGCTACACGGGCCCGGACATCGCCGACTACGGCCAGCCCGGGTCGAACGGCCTCACGCTCGATCGCGAGGGCCGGCTCACCATCAACGAGCACGGCAACCGGCGCGTCACCCGTCTCGAGAAGAACGGCCAGCTCACGGTCCTCGCCGACCGCTACGACGGCAAGCGCCTCAACAGCCCGAACGACCTCGTCTACAAGTCCGACGGCTCGCTCTATTTCACCGACCCGCCCTTCGGGCTGCCGAAGTTCTTCGACGATGCGCGGAAGGAGCTGCCCTACAGCGGAGTCTTCCGCGTCGCCGACGGCAAGGTCCAGCTCCTCACCACGGATCTGACCGGCCCGAACGGCCTCGCCTTCTCGCCCGACGAGAAGTACCTCTACGTCGACGACTGGGACGTGAAGAAGAAGGTCGTGATGCGCTACCGCGTCGAGCGCGACGGGACGCTTTCCCACGGCGACGTCTTCTTCGACATGACGAGCGAGCCCGGCGAGCAGGCGCTCGACGGGATGAAGGTCGATCAGAAGGGAAACCTTTACGTGTCGGGACCGGGTGGGGTCTGGATCATCTCGCCGGCGGGCAGGCATCTCGGCACGATCAAGGCGCCGGAGTTGCCCGCCAACATGGCCTGGGGCGACGAGGACGGCCGGACGCTCTACATGACGGCGCGCACGAGCCTCTATCGCGTCCGGCTCAAGATTCCCGGCGTTCGCCGGTAAAGGAGGATCGAGTCATGGCCATCGGAGTCATTCGCACGCAGACGAATGTGATCGAGGAGACCGCGACGCGGGAGGCCGTGGCAGAGGCCATCCTGCGCTACGGCCTCGTCCTGGTCGTCGCCTGGATCGGGGCGATGAAGTTCACGGCCTACGAGGCGGCGGGCATCCAGCCGCTGGTGGCCAACAGCCCGCTCATGGGGTGGACCTACCGCTTCTTGAGCGTCCAAGCGTTCTCGAATCTCACCTCGATGTCCCGACGGACGACGCGGAGTTCGCCCGTGGCCAGAAGCTCGTCGCCACCACGCTCGGCTTCCACACCTTCGATCCGCCACGCGTGGAGCGTCTGTTCGGCTCGATGATCTGGAGCGCCGCCGCGTGCGCACGGAGCCGGGAGCTCATGGCAGACTGCAACGTCGCGTCGCGGCTCGGCGACATCGACGTTCCCACGCTCATCTTGACGGGCCGGTACGATTTCTTCTGTCCGCCATCGGAGGGAGCGCGGCTGCATCGCGGAATCCGGGCCTCCGAGCTGGTCCTCTTCGAGCGGAGCGGGCATTATCCTCTCGTGGAGGAGCCGGACCGTTTTCGGGCCGTAGTGCGCCGCTGGCTCGCGCAGCGCACATGACGAAGCTCGGCAAGAGCCCTCCCGCCTCCGAGATCACGCCGGAGCCGCTGTACATGAGGCGGCGCGAGTTCGTGCGCAACGCCGTCCTCTTCACCGCGACGAGCGCCGGCGTGGGCGGGAGCCTGCTCTGGTTGATGCGAGGGGGACGGGCCGAGCGGAAGCCCGCACAATCCGCCGGCGGCGACCCCGACCTCCCCGTCGCGCGGCGCGGGGCATACGACACCGGCGAGCGCCGCACGCCGTACCGCGACGTCACGACCTACAACAATTTCTACGAGTTCGGGACCGACAAGGGCGACCCCGCCGAGAACGCCGGCACGCTCCGGCCGCGCCCGTGGAGGGTACGCATCGACGGCGAGGTCCACAAGCCGCAGGTCGTCGACGTCGACCAGCTGCTCGGCTGGTTCCCGCTCGAGGAGCGCGTCTACCGGATGCGCTGTGTGGAAGCATGGTCGATGGTGATCCCGTGGGTCGGATTCCCGCTCGGCGATCTCCTCAAGCGCGTCGAGCCCACGTCGCGCGCCAGGTACGTCGCCTTCACGGCGCTTCTCGATCCCGAGCAGATGCCGGGGCAGCGACGCCGCATCCTGGACTGGCCCTACGTCGAAGGGCTGCGGATCGACGAGGCGATGCACCCGCTCACGATCCTCGCCGCCGGGCTCTACGGGAAGGTGCTGCCCAACCAGAACGGCGCGCCGCTTCGCCTCGTCGTGCCGTGGAAGTACGGGTTCAAGGGCATCAAGTCGATCGTAGGGGTCCGCCTCACCGAGACGCAGCCGGCGACCACCTGGAACCTCGCCGCGGCCCGGGAGTATGGCTTCTACGCGAACGTCAACCCGGCGGTCGATCATCCGCGCTGGAGCCAGGCGACCGAGCGACGGATCGGCGAGCTGCGCCGGCGTCCGACCCTGCCGTTCAACGGCTACGCCGAGCAGGTCGCTGCGCTCTACGCAGGCATGGACCTGCGCGAGTTCTTCTAGCCATGCGGCGCGCGCGGCCGTTGCCCTGGCTCAAGCCGGGCGTGTTCGTCGGCGCCCTCACGCCGCTGGCCGCAATCCTCCTGCGCGCCTGGCGCGGCGAGCTCGGGGCCAACCCGATCGCGCAGGCGCTCAACCAGCTCGGCCTCGTCGCGCTCGTCTTCCTCGTCGCCGCGCTCGCCTGCACGCCTCTGAAGACGTTCTTCGGCTGGACGTGGCCGATCCGGCTGCGCCGCATGCTCGGCCTCTTCGGCTTCTTCTACGGGCTCCTGCACGTGAGCACGTACACGGTGCTCGATCAGGTCCTCGACTGGCACGCGATCTGGGAGGACGTCACGAAGCGGAAGTTCATCTTCGTGGGCTTCGCCGCCTTCGTCCTGCTCGTGCCGCTCGCCGCGACCTCGACCGGCGGCGCGCTCAAGCGGCTCGGCTACGCGCGCTGGAAGCGGCTCCACCGCCTCGCCTACGTCGCGCCGCTCCTCGGTGTGATCCACTTCACCTGGCGGGTGAAGCGGGACGTGAGGGAGCCGGTCGCGTACGCGGTCGTGCTGGGGGCGCTTCTCCTCGTGCGTCTCGGCGTGTACCTGCGCGCGCGTCTCTCCGTGCCAGCTTCCGCGGGCCGGCCGTAGTGGTAACTCCTGCAACTTCGCGCGAACCACGCCTTCCATGCCGCCGTGTCCTCGCCCTGTCACGAAACTGGCGATGCTCGGCCTCGACATCAGGGACGGCGCAGGTCCGGGCCCGGCGTTCCCAGCCACACGTGAACATCCGCCGCACGGTCGAGCGCAGCGCGACGGCTCGCACGTGTCGGCGCTAAAGCACGATCTCTGCGAAATGGCGAGAAACCGCGGTCGAGCGTGCTGATGAGGATGGCACTCAAAGGTCCGCGGCCCAGGGGCCTCACGCCCCTGGGCCGCGTTGTCGGCTGCTGATGCTAGGTGATTCTACCCGGCGTCGCGACTAGAGCTGCACGCACTTGCCGAGGTAATACTCTCCGCTGAGCGGGTTCCCGCTCCCGTCGAGCAGCTGGAAGTAGATTCGCGGGTTGCCGCCGACGCCGCCGAGCGGCGGCTGCTTCGGGAACTGGATGCTTTGCCCCGGGGGCAGGACCTCGACGTCCACGGTCACGTCCTCGGTGCGGCTGTGCGTCCCCTGGACGTTGTTGCGGAAGATCAGCCGGGCAGTGAGCCCGCCGATCGTCAGCTGACCGTCGAACGTGATGAAGGGGCCCGGGTTGTTGGCACACGAGGCCGCGGCGACGTTCAGGACCACGTCGGTCGGCAGCGATACGTCCGTGCTGGTCCGGTTCAGACCCTGCACGCACCGGCCGAGATAGAGCTCGTCGGAGACCGGGTCGCCGGAGCCGTCGAGGAACTGAAGGTAGACGCGAGGATTCCCGCCGACACCACCTTCTGGCGGCTGCTTCGCAAAGCGGATGGTCAGACCCGACGGGATCACGACGACGTCCATGGTCACGTCTTCGACGTGGGTGTGCGTTCCCTGGACGTTGTTACGGAAGATGAACCGCCCCGAGATGCCGCCGAGGACGAGTTCGCCCTGTAGGTTGATGAAGGGGCCCGGGTTGTTGGTGCAGCTCTGGACCGTCGCTGATGTGTCCACCACGGCAGGCAGATCCACCGTGGCGCTGACGGTTGCGGCCCGGGCGGAAGCGCCGATCGGCAGCAGCCCGAGCACTCCCGCTGCGATCGGGAATCGAAGCGACGTCTGCATGATGACCTCCTACGTTGGCTTGGTAGCCGGTTGGTGTGGCGCGCCTGTCGGAGGCCAATCCGCAAGATAAGTGCCAGCGCGGATGATGTGGCGCGCCAGGCGTGTGCTCGACCGCGGGATCCGGGTCGTCCACACGACCGGACTCGAGTCCGCCGGAGTGGACGGTCCCGTGGCCCGTCGACCGAACATCGCATGGTGTGCCGGTACCAGTCAGAATCGGTCGGGCAACTTCGACGATCTGCGGAGGAACCCGCCCGGATTTTGGAGTTGATCTCGTGACGCCTGCGTGGTTGGGTGACCCGCTGTCGGGCTGAGAGCGTGGATGACGCACGCGAGCACACGCACGCGACGAGCGCAGCCCATCTTCGCGGCGACGCTCGCCGCCGCCTCCTTGGTGTGCGGCGCAGGACTGCTCATGGAGAGGCTCCAGGCGCCTCCGGATGCTGCGAGGCTCAACGCGGCACGCGGAAGAACAGGACCGACACGGCGAAGGGAATGGAGTCCTCGGTTGGGACTTCGAGTGCCAGTTTGTCGAGCCGGTCCTCGAACTCGTGGAGCGCCGCAGCTGCTGCCGGCACGGCCTCCGAAGGGAGTTCGATCTCGCGGGTGGTGAAGACGTCGTGCTCGGCGTCTTCGGGGTCAGGTTCAGCCGCATCGGCGTTGAGCCGGCGAAGGAGCTCCACGACGTACGCCAGGTTCATCGCCTGGCGCATGTCGGATGGAGCGTCGGGGCCCAGGTCGATCCACAGGTTGCGCGGGACCTCGAACAGCACCTCGGTCCCGCCCCGCTTGTGCCGCTCGGCAGCCTTCTGGGCGATCCCGGCCCGTCTGAGCGACTGGAGATGGAACTGGGCCGAGCCGAACCGGATCTTCAGCCGGCGGGCGAGCTCCGAGGCAGAAAGGGGCTCGGACCGCAACAGGTTCACCATCCGAACCCGGGTGGGGTGAGCGAGGGCTCTCATGGCGGCGAGTCCGCCGACACGGACCGGCTGACCGAGGGCGGGCTGCGGCTTCTGCCCTTCTGAAGACATCTTCGAGAGTCCTACATGAGTCGTTGTGGGGATATCGATGTCGCCCGCTGCCACGCTAGACAGAGGGTTGGGCCCGTGTCGTCACCGAGGGGAATGGCGGCCGCCGGGGAGCCGGCTGCCCCGAGCAGCACGGCGGCGATCGCGCGGGTCCCGGCGGCCCGCAGGACCCTGGCCGGACGAGAACGTCGTGCAGTCTTCATCGGGATTCCTCTACTGGCTGGCGTGAGCGGACGGCCGTCATACCGTCGCATGTCGGCCTGAAAGCTTTCCGGCTACCGATACGATGCCGAACATTTTCGCGTGGCAAGCGCTTGGTTTCCCTGCACGGAGGACGCTACGGCGCGTGCAGCAGCAGCGTAAATTGGGGGTTCCCCGCACGCGGAACGGGCTTCCCTAGGGGGCCCGGGGCCCCGCGCGGAGTCGATGGATGATCGCGTGTCTGAGCACCGGCTGGGTAGATTCAACGATCCGCCCCAGCGGTGCCGTCCTCGGCGATGGGGAAACGCCTGGGCCGAGTCCGACTGCCGGCGGCGGCAAGGGGCCTCTTGCCGGTGTCGTCTAGGGGACGTCGAGCGAACCGGGGGCGCCCGAGAGCAGGAGCCGCCCCAGTTCGGCCCGGTTCCGCGCGTTGGTCTTCGCGAAGATGCGCTTCAGATGCGTCCGGCGGCGGCGCCGGCGACGGCCACGTCCCTGACGCTGCCGCCGCCCGGCACGAGGACCGCAACATCGGCTTCGGCGGGCGTCGGTCAGGCTGTACTCTCCCGTGCCCCCGGATCGGAAGCCCACTTCAAGGTTGCCGCCGGGGACACCACTCCCCGCGCGCCATGTCTGGCGGCAAACAGTAGGCGTCTCTGGCGCCCCACCTACGCCGTAGAAACGTCGCGTCGGCAGTGCAGCGCAGCTGCGTGCCGGTCAGGCGCTCTGCGCGCGCGCGAGGGCGGGACGCGCGAGGCAGCGCCCGAGCCAGGCCTGCACGTTGGGCGCGCTGCCGAGGTCGAACCCCACCATCGACGCGAGCGAGACCACCGAGCACACGTTGAGGTCGGCCACGGTGAAGGCGTCGCCCAGGAGATACGGCCGTGCGGCGAGCGCGCTGTCGAGCACGGCGAGCGGCTTCTTGAACCGCTCGGCGGCGTCGGCCACCTTCTTCTCGTCACGCTGCGCTTCGGGGAGGAACATGCGGTTCACGATCGCCGTGATGAGCGGCTCCTCGGCCTCGGTCATCGCCCAGAAGCTCCACTGGAAGGCGCGGCCCTCGCCCTCGACCGTCTTCGGCCACAGCCCCATGTCGTACTTGCGGGCGAGGTAGAGATTGATCGCCATCGACTCCCAGATGATCAGATCGCCGTCCTGGAGTGCCGGGATGTGCCCGTTCGGGTTGATGCGCAGGTACTCGGGCTTGCGGGTGTCGCCCGTCGCGAAGTTCACCTTCACGTTCTCGTAGGGGAGCCCGAGCTCCTCGAGCATCCAGAGCGCGCGCATCGCCCGGGACTGCGGTACGCCGTAAAGTTTGATCATCGCGTCCTCCTTCCGGGCGGAGAACCTACCCCAGCCGCCTGCGCTCTGCTACAGGGCGGCGAGGCATGGATAGAAGCGGAGGGTCTCCCCGCAGGGGGGCATCTTCGCTGGGGCGTGGCGTCTCGACAAGGCGGCGATGAGGGAGAATCGAGGGTCAAGGCTCTCGGCGTGAGCCTCCGGTGCCGCACGCCGGACACGTGTGCAGCTCCTCGACGATCCCACCCAGCACGGGATCCGCCGAGGCATGGTCGGCAGGTGCCGTCGGCCAGACGAGCTTCTCGGCATGGCGATTCATCTCCACGCCGCAGCTCGGGCAGATCATCGGTCTCGTCTCGGCTGCCATGCGCCGCGCTCCGCTACTCGAGGGCGACGTGCTCGCGCCCGTGGCGCAGCGTCCTCGCCATCCAGACGAGCTCCTTCAGGAACTTGTCGATCCGCGGCAGGTACGCCTGGTCGCGGAGCGCTCCCGACTCGTCGAAGACGCTCTGCACGGTCGAGAAGTTCACGTCCCAGAAGATGGTGACCAGCCCGAGCTCGCGCAGCACGGGGAGCAGGTCCTGGATCCCGCGCGTCCCGCCGAAGGGGCCCGCCGACACGCCCACGATTCCGACCGCCTTGTGGATGTACTCCTTCAGGCAGCTGTCGAGCGCGTGCTTCAGGAGGCCCGAATACCCGTGATTGTATTCCGGTGAGACCACGACGAGGGCGTCGGCGCGGTTCATCTGTGCGGAGAAAGCGGGGTCCTTTATCGCCTCGCCGGCGTCGTCGATGCGCAGCGACATGCGGGCCACGTCGATCAGCTCGGTCTCGATCCCGGCTCGCCTGGAGAGCTCCGAGATCATCAGCTTCGCGACGGGCAGGCTCATCCGCCCCTGCCGCGCAGTGCCGAGAATCACGGGGATGAAGAGCGGTCGTTCTCCGTCCATCAGCGTCCGCCGACCGCCCCGGCGCCGAGGGCGACGAGAGCGCAGCACGTGCTCACGATCCCGAGTGCGGAGGGCAGGCCGACGGCGTCGGCCGCGAGGCCGATGAGCGGGGGGCCCGCGAGGAACCCCAGGTAGCCGGTGGTCGCGACCGCCGCCAGCGCCGTCCCGGCCGGTACGCCGTTCGCCCGACCCGCACGGCTGAAGAGCAACGGGATTAGGTTGGCGATCCCGAGCCCCACCATGCCGCACCCGGCCACACCTGCCACCGGCTCCCCGATCCCGAGGGCGGCGCCGAGGCCGAGGGCGGCCGTCGCGCCCGAGGCGCGCAGCACGCGACCCGGGCCGAAGCGAGACGCGAGGCCGTCGCCCGCGAGGCGTCCGATCGCCATGGCGAGCGAGAAGGCGGCGAAGCCGGCGGCCGCGAACGCAGGGCTCGTCCGGAGCGCGTCGCGCAGGTAGACGGCGCTCCAGTCGGCCATCGCCCCCTCCGCCAGGAGCGCGAGAAAGGCGAGGAGACCGAGACCGAGCAGCGCGCGCGTCGGTCGGGCGAGCACACGCCGCCGTGGGCCCTCGGTGGCACGCGACGGCACGAGGCAGGGGAGGGCGGTCGCCACGGCGCACATCGACACGAGGGCCATGACGAGGAGGTGCCGGGAGGCGCCCACGCCGAGCCAGATGCCGGCGCTCGCGAGCGCGGCGCCGGTGAGACCGCCCAGGCTGAAGAGCCCATGGAACGACGACATGATCGGCCGCTGATAGTCGGCCTCGACCAGGCCGGCCTGCGCGTTCATAGAGACGTCGAGCGTCCCGTTGCAAGCCCCGAGGACGGCGAGCGCGAGGCAGAGAAGCCCGACGGTCGAGCTCAGCATGGGCAGCGGGAGCGCCAGGCAGAGCGCGACCGCCGCGACGGCCGTCATGGTACGGCTCCCGAGCCGTCCGACCATCCAGCCGGCCGCCGGCAACGCCAGTACCGCCCCTGCCGCCATGGAGAGGAGGACGACCCCGAGCTCGCCATCGCTGAACCCGTGCCGCGCCTTCACCGCGGGGACGTGCGGCACCCAGCTCGCGAGCACGAAGCCGTTCACGAAGAAGACCGTGGAGATGGCGAACCGCGCGCGCGACCGAGGTGGAGGGGTCACGCGCCGACCAGCTCGCGCTCGAGCAGCGTGCGAAGCGCCTGACGGGCGCGGTGGAGCCGGATCTTCACGGTGTTGGCCGTCGTCCCGAGGAGGTCCGCCGATTCCTGCGTGTCGAGCTCCTCGATGTCGCGCAGGAGGAGGACGGTCCGGTAGCGCTCGGGGAGCCGGTCGATGCACCGGCGAACCATGGCGCGCGTCTCGCGCCGCTCGAGCAGGATGTCGCTCGGCGTTTCCCACGTGGCGACGGCGCCGATGCGACATCCCTCCGCGTCGAAGCGCGGCAGGAGATCGTCGATCGGCTCTTCGGCCCGCCGCTTGCGCGCCCGGAGCTTCATGAGCGCCGTGTTGATGACGATACGGTGGAGCCAGGTCGACACCTTGGAGCCGCCGGCGAAGCCGTCGATGGCCCGTGCCGCGGAGAGGAAGGCCTCTTGCACGGCGTCCTGGGCGTCGTCGTCGTTGCGCAGGATTCGGCGTGCCGTCGAGAGCATCCGGCCCGCATGCTGCCGCACGAGGGTGCCGAAGGCCTGCTCGTTACCCCGACGAAGCCCCTCGAGAAGTTCCGTGCTCTGGTCTGCGAGCGCGAGCTCCATCAGCTCCCTCCTCGGTGATCGCGTAGCAGCTCGTCCAGGAACGGCGAGCATCCCCCGAGCGCGGCGCCGCGCCGGACGACCGCCTCGAGCAGGTCGAGGCCCTCCCGGTCGACGAAGGTCACGTCGGCGACGTCGAGCAGCAGGGGATGTCGTGCCGCCAGATAGGCCTCGCACGAGGCGGCCAGCTCCTTCACCCCGTCGCCCATCAGGCGGCCCTCGATGTGGAGCCGCGCCACCCCGTCGGTCCCCGCCACGCGTGTGATACGCATCATGGTTGGGAGCAACGTGAGCAACGCTCGTGCCGCCGCCGGCATGGGGGTGCCGGCGGACGAGAAGCGCCGTCGCGACGGGCACTTGCGGTGATGTCGCGAGGCGGCGCACGAGGCGCGGGGCGCCCGCGACATTTCGCGGATCTACGAAGCCTGCTCCTCGCTTCGCCGGATGCCGAGCTTCTGCATCCGGCTGCGCAGCGTGCTCGGGTGCATCTTGAGGAGGCGGGCTGCGCCGCGCGGGCCGTCCACCCGCCAGTTCGTGCGCCTGAGGACCGAGACGATGTGCGCGCGCTCGACCCGCTCGAGGGGGACGGCGTCGGCTGTGGCCGGGCGCTCGGGCAGGACCTCGGGAGCGATCGCGGGCAGCGCCTCCGGGGCGACGACCAGGTCCGCCCCCGCAGAGAGGATCACGGCCCGCTCGATGACGTTCTCGAGCTCCCGCACGTTGCCGGGCCAGGCGTAGGCCACGAGCCGCCCCATCGTCTCCTTCGGCACGCGCGAGATCCGCCGGCCGATCTTCGCCGCGTAGCGGGCGACGAAGTAGTGCACCAGCAGCGGGATGTCCTCCGGCCGCTCCCGCAGCGGCGGCAGGGTCACGGGGAAGACGTTCAGCCGGTAGTAGAGGTCCTGGCGGAAGGTGCCGGCGCCGACAGCTCCCGGGAGATCACGGTTCGTCGCCGCGATGACGCGCACGTCGACCTTCACGGTCTGGCTGCCGCCCACCCGCTCGAGCTCCCGCTCCTGCAGGACCCGCAGGAGCTTCACCTGCACCTCCGGTGACAGCTCGCCCACCTCGTCCAGGAAGATCGTCCCGCCGTGGGCCAGCTCGAAGCGGCCGATGCGGCGCTCCGTCGCCCCGGTGAACGCGCCCTTCTCGTGGCCGAAGAGCTCGCTCTCCACGAGCCCGGCGGGTAGGGCCGCGCAGTTGACCTTCACGAGCGGGCGGCCCTTGCGGCCGCTGCGCGCATGGATCGCCCGGGCGATCAGCTCCTTGCCGGTGCCCGTCTCGCCGTAGATCAGGACGGAGGAGTCGGTCGCGGCGACGAGGTCCACCTGCTCGAGCACGCGTCTCAGGGTGGGGCTCGCGCCGACGATCTCCTCGAAGTTGTGGACGGACCGGATCTCCTCCCGGAGGTAGGTGTTCTGGCGCTGCAGCTCGTCCATCTCGCGTGCGGCGTTCTTGCGCTCCTCGAGGTCCCGGAAGATGACGGTGTAGAGGGGACGCCCGCCCACCTCGCAGCGCGAGAGGGATGCCTCCTGGATGAAGACGCTGCCGTCGGCGCGGCGCGCGCGGAGGGCGTCGGCCTCGCCGACGAAGATGAGGGCGTCGGGCTCGGTCTTGAAGCGCTCGATCGCGCGCCGCACGCGCTCCAGTCCCTCCGGCATGGCGAAGCGCTCGACCGACTGTCCGATCGCTGCCGCGGCGGGGCAGCGGAGGATGCGCTCGGCGGCGGCGTTGAACAGCTGGATGCGGAGGTCGTCGCCGTAGCTCAGGATCCCGTCCGACGCCGACGCGATCACGTGCCTCAACCGCTCCTCGCCGGCGCGCAGCTCGGCCTCGGTCTGCACCCGCTCGATCTCGGCGCGCGCCCGCGCGGCGAAGATGCGCATCACGGCAAGACCCCGCGTCCCATCCGGCATGCGCTGGTCGTCGAGGATGGCGAGATGGCCGACCACCGTGCCGCCGGCATCGAGCAGCGGGACCCCGCAGTAGCTGTGCACGCCCCAGTCGACGAGCCCCCGGTCGGCGGGGAAGCGCTCCTGGAGACGGTCGGGATGATGCGACATCTCGCCGTTCAGCACCGCCTCGCACGGCGTGCCGGCGACGGGGAACTCGAGGTTGTCGAGCAGCCTGCCGCGCCCCCAGAGGGCAAGCGTCCGGAACCGCTGCCGATCCTGGGACAGCTCCGAGACGAAGGCGTACTGCACGCCGAGCGCCACCGCCAGGTGCTCGACGAGGGACGCGAAGAACCGCTCGCCGGTCGCGGACTCCACGCCTTCGACGATCGTCCGGAGCGCCGCGTCCTCCGGGAGTGCCTGCCTGTCCTGCCGGTCGCTCACGCTGACTGCTCCGCGTCGAATACCACCTCGCGGGTGACCTCGTCGAGAGTGTCGAACGGGACGCGGTCCAGACGCCAAAAGGTGACCGTGCGCCCGCTCGTACCCAGGTGGGGGTAGCAATTGACCGGTAAGACCTGAGAAGTAATACTGGCGCCCATGAAGACCAGCACCATGACGGTGAAGGGGCAGGTGACGGTTCCCAAGGAGCTGAGAGACGCGTTCGGCTGGAAGGTCGGAGACGAGGTGGCCTTCTTGCGCGAGAAGGACGGCGTCAAGATCGTGCGTGCCGAGCGGCAGCGGCGGGGGCGCGCCATCGTCGAACGGCTCAAGGGCGCTTCGTGGAACCGCAAGCTCACGACCGATCGGCTCATGGCCATGACGCGCGGCGAAGAACGGTGATCCTAGTCGACACGAATGTCTTCGTCGATCTCTGGACCCGGGACCCTGTTTGGGGGGTCTGGTCGGAGAAGGCGCTCGCACGCGCGGCCGAGCGTGGCCCGCTCGCAGTGAACCCCATCATCTATGCAGAGCTCTGCCTCGGGTTCGAACGAGAGTCGCTGCTCGAGGAGGCCCTTGCCGACGCCGGCATACGGCGGCTGGCGCTGCCGTACCGCGCCGCCTGGCCGGCGGCCCGCGCCTTCACGGCCTACCGCAAGCGCGGCGGCAAGCGGACCGCGCCGCTCCCGGACTTCTTCATCGGGGCCCACGTCTTGGTCGAGGGCCTGACGCTCCTCACCCGCGGCGCCCGGCGATATCGGACCTACTTTCCCCGTCTCCGCCTGATCGCGCCGACTTGAGAGCGTGGCCTTCCTTCCCTGAAACGATAGACCGCCTTCCGGCATCCAATGGGCAGGACGGGGTCGGTCCACCCGTCGACGCACTACCGATGCGCGCCTTCGCCCATGCCCCCACGGAGCCTCGCAGGGTCCTCATCCTCGGAGGGGGATTCGGCGGGATCTACGCTGCCCTCGAGCTCGAGAAGGTCCTGGCTCGCCATGGGAATGGGACGCTCGACGTCACGCTCGTCACCCGTGACAACTTCTTCCTGTTCACTCCGATGCTGCACGAGGTGGCGGCAAGCGACCTCGAGCTGAACACGATCGTGAATCCGCTCCGCAAGCTGCTCCGGCGGGTCAACACCTTCGTGGGCGGCATCGAGGCCATCGACCTCGAGGCCCGCCGCGTGACCGTCTCGCACGGGCTCGACGCCCACACCCACGAGCTGCCCTACGATCACCTCGTGCTGGCGCTCGGCTCGAGCACCAACTTCTACGGGCTCCCCGGTGTCGAAGAGTGCGCGCTCACGATCAAGTCGCTGGGCGACGCGGTGGCGCTGCGCAACCGGTTGATCGGCCACCTCGAGGAGGCCAGCTCCGAGTGCGCCGCCGGGGAGCGGCAGCCGCTGCTCACCTTCGTGGTCGCGGGGGGCGGCTTCGCCGGCGTCGAGACGCTCGGCGGCATCAACGACTTCATGCGCGAGGCGCTGCGCTTCTACCCGAACCTGCGCGAGGACCACCTGCGGATGGTCCTGGTCACGCCCGACCCGATCATCCTGCCCGAGCTCGGTCCGCAGCTCGGCGCCTACGCGCAGCGGAAGCTCGCGGCCCGCGGCGTCGAGATCATCACGGGCATGAAGGTCCGCGGCATCCGGGACGGGGTCGTGGAGCTCACCGACGGCCGCACCATCCGCGCCAGCACGCTGGTGTGGACGGCGGGCACGGCGCCGAACCCTCTGATTGCCGGCCTGCCGCTGCCCAAACGGGGCGGGCGCGTGCTCGTCGACGAGTACCTCGCGGTGCCGGGCTGCCTGGGCGTGTGGGCGCTCGGCGACTGTGCCCTCGTGCCCGACAGTCGCGGCGGCTTCCAGCCGCCCACCGCCCAGCACGCCCTCCGCGAAGGCCGGACGGCCGCGCGCAACGTGGCAGCGGCGATCCTGGGGCGGCCGAAGAAGCCTTTTCGCTTCCGGACGCTCGGCCAGCTCGCCGCGATCGGCCGGCGCACGGGCGTCGCGAACGTCTTCGGGATCAGGTTCTCGGGATTCGTCGCCTGGTGGCTCTGGCGGACGATCTACCTGAGCAAGCTCCCGCGTCTCGAGAAGAAGGTGCGCGTCGCCCTCGACTGGACCCTCGATCTCTGCTTCGCGAAGGACTTCGCTTGCCTGACGGACGGCGAGGCGGCGCGCCAGCGTGCCCCCGTGCCGGCCGCGCTGCGGGGGGCGGGCGTCGCCTCATGACCTGCCGCGAGGTCATTGATCTCGTGGCCGATTATCTCGCGAACGACCTCTGCCCCCGGGCGCGACACCGCTTCGAGGCTCACTTCGCTGCATGCCCCGACTGCGTGACGTACGTTCGCGGCTATGCAGATGCGATCCGGCTGGCGCGCGCGGCCTACGCCGAGCCCGACGATCGCGTCGCCGTAACCGCGGCGTCCTGAGGACCATCGAAGGCGCAGGAGGGCTTTCGATGATCGTCGCACTCGAGATCGTGGCAGGACTCGTACTCACCGCTGCGCTGGTGACGGGGACGCTCGTGCTCACAGCGTTCGAGCTCGGCCGGCTGGCCGCCATGGACGACGACCAGCGCGACGTGGAGGTCGAGACGACCGCCCTCAAGCGCGCGGCCTGAATTCCCATGCGTCTACGCGCAGCCGGGCTTTCCGCGGTCCTCACCCTCGTCTGCTCCTCGGCCACGCTGGCGGACACGAAGTTCGCCGTGGATCCCGAGGCCGGGAACAACACGTTCACCGCGGTCTTCGATGCCGCCGTCGGCGAGCGCATCACGGCGGTCAGCTCGGCCGTCGGCTGCACCTTGACGGTGGACGAGACGACGCTCGAGGGGAAGGCCTCGTGCTCCGTCCCCCTGGCCTCCATCCGGGTCGACAACGACGAGACCAAGAGCGACCACTTCCGGCAGTGGGCCACCAACAAGCAGGTGGACCCGAAGCGGTGCGTCTTCAAGCTCGACCTCCCAGCGGTCAAGCTGCAGGGACCGGTCGAACCCATGAAGCCCGTCGCCTTCGAGACCGAGGGCTCGTTCACCCTCTGTGGCCGCAAGCGTGACGACCAGGGCGTGGAGAGGATCCAGGGCACCGTCCTCTACCTTCCCGCCAAGGAGTACGATGCCGCCGAGACGCCCCGCACGCCGGCCCGACCGCACGACGTTCCGCGGACGATCCGCATCCGCGCCAGGATCGAGGGCTTCGACCGCGAGCGGTACCGGGTCGGTCCCAGGTGGACCGCCGGCTGGCTCGCGCGGGTGCAACAGCTCGCCCCTGTCGTCGCCACCGAGGGCACGATCGAGGTGAACCTGTTCGCGATGGAGGCGGGCGGGAAATGACGGCGTCCGCCCGCCACTGGCCGGAGTTCGCGATGGAAGCCGCGTGCCTCGGCCTCTTCATGATCGCCGCGTGCGTCTTCGTCACCCTCCTGGAGCATCCGATGTCTCCGCTCCACCGCGCGATCCCGAGCGCCACGCTCCGCCGCGTGCTCGCCGGGATCGCCATGGGCCTCACCGCCGTCGGCCTCATCTACTCGCCGTGGGGGCAACGGTCGGGCGCCCACATGAACCCGTCGCTCACGCTCACCTACCTCCGCCTGCGGAAGATCGCCGCGCCCGACGCCCTCTGCTACGTGCTGGCCCAGTTCGCCGGCGGACTCTCGGGGGTGCTGGTGGCCCGGACGCTCCTCGGCGGCGCGGTCGCGGATCCGGCGGTGCAGTATGCGGTCACGGTTCCCGGTCCGGGCGGCCGGGGCGCGGCCTTCGCGGGCGAGCTCGTCATCTCCTTCGGCATGATGCTGACGGTGCTCGTCGTATCGAACTCGCGGCTGGCGCGCTTCACCGGCCTGTTCGCCGGCATCCTGGTCGCCACCTACATCGGCGTCGAGGCGCCGCTCTCGGGCATGAGCATGAACCCGGCGCGCACGCTCGGCTCGGCGTTCCATGCCGGGCAGTGGACGGCGCTCTGGGTCTACTTCACCGCGCCGCCGCTCGGCATGCTGGCGGCCGCCGAGCTCTACCGTCGCCTGCCGGGCGCCCCGCAGATATTCTGCGCCAAGCTGCACCACGACAACGACAAGCGGTGTATCTTCCGCTGTCAGTATCCAAGGAATCGGAGGACCTCATGAACCGCATCTTCACGTTGATCACGGCCGTGAGCCGGCTCGCCGAGCGCGTCGGGACCTCGCTCGAGTGGCTGTCGCCGGCCGTCGCCCGGCTGACGGTGGGACTGGTGTTCTTCCAGTCCGGCTGGGGCAAGCTCCACGACCTGGAGAAGGTCACCAACTACTTCACCGAGCTCGGGATCGCCGCCCCGGCGTTCCAGGCGCGCCTCGCCTCGACGGCGGAGTTCGTGTGCGGCGGCCTGCTGCTCCTCGGCTTCGCCACCCGCTTCGCCGTCGTGCCGCTGATCGTCACCATGTGCGTCGCGATCCGCACCGCCCTCTGGGGGCAGGTCGACGGCCTCGGGAGCCTGGTGGGACTCACGGAGTTCGCCTACATCGCGCTGCTCGTCTGGCTCGGGACGCACGGCGCCGGCCCGCTCTCGCTCGACTGGCTCGTCGCGCGCAGCGCCGGGCGGTTCGGGATGGGCGCGCTCCCCGCCACGGCGTCGCGCACGATCTCCTGACGGGAGGCGCATGTCGGACAACCACTACGACGTCATCATCATCGGCACGGGCGCGGGCGGCGGGACGCTCGCCTATCGCCTCGCGCCGTCCGGCAAGCGCATCCTGCTCCTCGAGCGGGGCGATTACGTCCCGCGCGAGAAGGAGAACTGGGACTCGCACGCGGTCGTCGCCGAGAGCCGCTACCACATCAAGGAGGCCTGGCGCGACAAGGACGGCCGCGAGTTCCACGCCGGCGCCCACTACAACGTCGGCGGGAACACGAAGTTCTACGGCGCGGCACTCCTCCGGATGCGGAAGGAGGACTTCGGCCAGGTCCGCCATCACGGCGGCATCTCCCCCGCCTGGCCGATCGGCTACGACGACCTCGAGCCGTACTACACCGAGGCGGAGCAGCTCTACCAGGTGCACGGCCTCCGGGGGAGCGATCCGACCGAGCCGCCGGCGAGCGCGCCATACCTCCACCCCCCGATCAGCCACGAGCCGCGCATCCAGGCGATCTTCGATGGCTTCACCCGCCAGGGATACCGGCCGTTCCCGATTCCGATCGGCCTCATGCTCGACGAGCAGAACCCGGGGCGAAGCCGCTGCATCCGGTGCGACACCTGCGACGGCTTCCCGTGTCTCGTCCAGGCGAAGGCCGACACACAGGTGATCTGCGTCGACCCGGCGCTCGAGCACCCGAACGTCACCCTGGTGACGAACGCCTTCGTCAGCCGCCTCGAGACGAGCCCGTCGGGCCGCGAGGTCACCACGGTGCACGTCGAGCGGAACGGCGTCCCGGAGACGTATTCCGCAAACGTCGTCGTCGTCTCGTGCGGCGCCATCAACTCGGCGGCCTTGCTGCTCCGCTCGGCGAACGACCAGCACCCGCGCGGCCTCGCCAACGGATCCGATGTGGTCGGCCGGCACTACATGTGCCACCTGAACACGATGTTCCTCGCGATGTCCCGGCATCCCAACCCCACCCGGCTCAACAAGACGCTCGGCCTGAACGACTTCTACTTCCCGACCGAGGAGTGGGAATATCCGATGGGCCACATCTCGCTGATGGGCGGCATCGACGGCAACGTGCTCCGGGCCGGGGCGCCGCGGCTCGTGCCCGGCATGACGCTTGAGGTGATGGCGAAGCACGCCGTGCCGTTCTGGATGACGTCGGAAGATCTTCCGGATCCCCGGAACCGCGTGACCGTCGACCGCGACGGCGGGATCCGGCTGACGTACTCCTCGAACAACGACGAGGCGCACCGGCGACTGGCGGCGAAGCTCAAGAGCCTGCTCAAGCACATCGAGTGCGAGGAGCATCACCTGATCCCGCTCCAGGCCTACGTGCCGGGTCGCATCCCGCTCGCCGGCGTCGCGCACCAGAACGGCACCGTCCGCTTCGGCACGGACCCCAGGGCGTCGGCGCTCGACGTGAGCTGCAAGGCGCACGACGTCGACAACCTCTACGTCGTCGACGCGAGCTTCTTCCCCTCGAGCAGCGCGGTGAACCCCGCGCTCACCATCATGGCGAACGCGCTCCGGGTGGGCGATCACCTGCGGGAGCGGCTCGGCTGAGGCAATGATGTGCGGCCGCCGCTCCGCCGCCCTCGCCGCGGTCCTGATGCTCGCCGTCGCGGCGCCTGCCTGGGCGGGCAGGGCGCTCGTCCGGGCGGTCGACTCCGTCGGGATGACCGTGTCGGACATGGACCGCTCGGTACGCTTCTTCACCGACGTCCTCACCTTCGAACCCGTGTCGGACGTGGAGCTGGCAGGCGAGCAGTACGAGCACCTCGAGGGCGTGTTCGGGCTGCGCATGCGCGTCGTCCGTCTTCGGCTGGGCGACGAGGCGATCGAGCTGACGGAATACCTGGCGCCGCGCGGGCGGCCGATCCCCCCGGATGCGCGCAGCAACGACCGCTCGTTCCAGCACATGGCGATCATCGTGAGCGACATCGACCGGGCGTACCGGCGGCTGCGAGAGCGTCGGGTCGAGCACGTCTCGGCCGGGCCGCAGCGCCTGCCCGACTGGAACGCCAAGGCCGGCGGCATCCGTGCCTTCTACTTCAAGGACCCGGACGGCCATCCGCTGGAGATCCTGCAATTCCCGCCCGGGAAGGGCGACCCCAGGTGGCAGCGGCCGACCGCCCGGCTCTTCCTCGGCATCGACCACACCGCGATCGTCACCGGCGACACGGACGCGAGCCTCGGCTTCTATCGCGACCTCCTGGGGCTCGAGGTGAAGGGCGAGAGCGAGAACTACGGGACCGAGCAGGAGCACCTGAACGGCGTGTTCGGCGCACGCCTGCGCATCACCGCTCTGCGGGCCGAGCGCGGGCCCGGCATCGAGCTCCTCGAGTACCTGGCACCACGCGACGGCCGGCCGATGCCGTCCGACGAGCGCGCCAACGACGTGGCTCACTGGCAGACCCGCCTGGTCGGCCGCGATGGCGATGCCGCGGGCTCGCTCGGCAAGGCGCGCGCGCCGCTCGTCTCCCCGGGCGCCGTCGCGCTTCCCGGGCGCGAGCTGGGCTTCGCGAAGGGCTTCCTGGTCCGGGATCCGGATGGACACGTCCTGGAGATCGTCGAGGCGCGATGAGGGTCGTCTCCGTGAACATCGGGTTGCCGCGCGAGATCGAATGGCAAGGCAAGCTGGTGACGACCGCGATCTTCAAGGAGCCGGTTGCCGGCCGCGTGGCGCTGCGCTCGCTCAACCTCGACGGCGACCGGCAGGCGGATCTCTCGGTCCATGGTGGGCGGGAGAAGGCGGTCTACGCCTATCCCGTCGAGCATTACCGCCCGTGGCGGGCCGAGCTGGCGGACGGTGCGCTTCCCTACGGGGCGTTCGGCGAGAACCTGACCACCGAGGGTCTCCGCGAGGACGCGGTCCATGTGGGTGACCGCTTCCGCGTCGGCTCCGCCGAGCTGGTCGTCACCCAGCCGCGGCTTCCCTGCTACAAGCTGACCGTCCGGTTCCGGCGCGCGGACATGGTGAAGCGCTTCCTGGCGAGCGGCCGCACGGGGTTCTACCTGGCGGTCCTGCGCGAGGGTGAGGTCGGGGCCGGCGACGCGATCGAGCTCGTCGCCCGCGACGAGCCCGGCGTGAGCATCGCGGAGATCACGCGGTTGTACGTCGGCAAGGATCCCGACGACGAGGCCCTGCGACGAGCGATCCGGGTCCCGGCCCTCCCCGCGAGCTGGCGGGCCCACTTCCTGGAAAGGCTCGGGCACCATGGCTGAGCAGCTGAAGACGCCCGAAGAGCGCCGTCTCGAGGAGGACTCACGCCGCGCACGCAACTGGAAGCGCTGGGGCCCGTACCTGGCCGAGCGCCAGTGGGGAACGGTGCGCGAGGACTACTCGCCCGACGGGACCTGCTGGGAATACTTTCCCCACGACCAGGCGCGCAGCCGCGCGTACCGCTGGGGCGAGGACGGGCTCCTCGGCCTCACGGACCGCGAGTGCCGGCTCTGCTTCGCCGTCGCGCTCTGGAACGGTCGCGACCCGATCCTGAAGGAGCGGCTCTTCGGCCTCACCGGCCCCGAGGGCAACCACGGCGAGGACGTGAAGGAGTGCTACTTCTACCTCGACGCGACGCCCACCTCCTCGTATCTGAGGGCCCTCTACAAGTACCCGCAGCGCGAGTATCCCTACGCCTGGCTCGTCGAGGAGGGCCGGCGCCGCGGAAAGCAGGACGGCGAGTTCGAGCTGGTCGACACCGGCGTCTTCGAGAACGGCCGGTACTTCGACGTCACCATCGAGTACGCCAAGGCGTCGCCCGACGACGTCCTCGTCCGGCTGACGATCGCCAACCGCGGTCCCGAGGCGGCGCCGCTCCACGTCCTGCCGACGCTCTGGTTCCGGAACACCTGGTCGTGGGGTCGCACCGGCGAAGGGTACTGGCCGAAGCCTCGTCTCGCGCGCGCCGGCGACGGGGCGATCACGGCCGCGCACGCCTCCCTCGGCCGGTTCCGTCTGACGGCCGAGGGCCGTCCCGCGCTCCTCTTCACCGAGAACGAGACCAACGTCGCCCGGCTCTTCGGCGCGCCGAACGTCTCCCCATACGTGAAGGATGCGTTCCACGAGTACGTCGTCCACGGCCGGACCGACGCCGTGAACCCCGAAGGGATCGGCACCAAGGCCGCCGCGCACTACGTCCTCACGCTGCCGGCGGGCGGCGAGGCAAGGCTTCACCTGCGGCTCACCGCCGAGGCAGAGGCGGCCGGGCCGGCCTCGGGCCCCGACGTCGACCGCATCTTCGCGGACCGCATCCGCGAGGCGGACGCCTTCTACGCGCGCCACATCCCCGCCACACTGGGCGAGGGCGAGCAGGCCGCCGTTCGCCAGGCGTACGCGAGCCTGCTGTGGTCTCGGAAGTTCTTCCACTACGTCGTGAAGCAATGGCTCGAGGGCGACCCGGCGCAGCCCCCGCCTCCGGCGAGCCGGCTGAGGGGGCGCAACGCGGACTGGCGGCATCTCTACAACCGCGACGTCATCTCGATGCCCGAAGCCTGGGAGTACCCGTGGTACGCGGCCTGGGACCTGGCGTTCCACATGATCCCCCTGGCGCGCGTCGACCCGCAGTTCGCCAAGGAGCAGCTCGTCCTCTTCACGCGCGAGTGGTACATGCACCCGAACGGGCAGCTGCCGGCGTACGAGTTCGCCTTCTCCGACGTGAACCCGCCGGTGCACGCCTGGGCCGCGTGGCGCGTCTACAAGATGACCGGGCCGCGCGGCGCCCGCGACCGCCTCTTTCTCGAGCGCGTCTTCCAGAAGATGTGTCTCAACTTCACCTGGTGGGTGAACCGTAAGGACAGCGAGGGCAACAACCTCTTCGGGGGCGGCTTCCTCGGCCTCGACAACATCGGCGTGTTCGACCGCTCGCGCCCGCTGCCGGGCGGCGGCGTCCTCGAGCAGGCCGACGGCACGGCGTGGATGGCCTTCTACTGCATGACGATGCTCGAGATGGCGCTCGAGCTCGCACGCGAGGACCCCGCTTACGAGGACATGGCGTCCAAGTTCTTCGAGCACTTCGTGGCGATCGCCGACGCCATCAACGCCTTCGGCGGCACGGGGCTCTGGTGCCCCGACGACGGCTTCTACTACGACCAGCTCCAAACGGCCGGGCGGGTGCTCCCGCTCCGCGTCCGCTCCATGGTGGGGCTGATCCCGCTGCTGGCGTGCACGGTGCTCGAGGACGAGACGCTCGAGCGGCTGCCCGGCTTCACCAAGCGCATGCGCTGGTTCCTCGAGAACCGGCCCGATCTCGCGGGCCACATCACCTGGGCCGAAGCCGGCCACGGCCACCGGCTCCTCGCGCTCCCCTCGCGCGAGCGGCTCGAGCGCGTGCTCCGCTACATGCTCGACGAGAACGAGTTCCTCTCGCCCCACGGCCTCCGCTCGCTCTCGCAGGTGCACCGCGAGCGGCCCTTCGTCCTGGCGGTCGACGGCCAGGAGTACGGTGTCCACTACACGCCCGCGGAGTCCGACACCGGGCTCTTCGGCGGCAACTCCAACTGGCGGGGCCCGATCTGGTTCCCGGTCAACTACCTCGTCGTCGAGGCGCTCGAGCGTTATCACCACTTCTACGGTGACGCGCTGCGCGTCGAGTGCCCGATCGGGTCGGGACGCCTGACGACGCTCGGCGAGGTTGCGCACGAGCTCTACCGGCGGCTCGCGAGCCTCTTCGTCCCGGACGCCAGCGGGCGCCGGCCCTGTCACGGCGCCGATCCCCGCTTCCGCGACGATCCGCACTGGCGTGATCTGCTGCGCTTCCCCGAGTACTTCAGCGGCGACACCGGCCGGGGCCTCGGCGCGAGCTTCCAGGGCTGGACGACGCTCGCCATCCGTTGCTTCGAGGATCTCGCCCGGACGCGCGCGGAATGAGACGCACGATCCTCCTCCGCTCGGAGTTCCGCCCATGACGGCCCTGACGTGCCGCGGCTTCGTCGAGTTCCTGTCGGCCTACCTCGAAGGCAACCTCGCCCCCGAGGAGCGCGCGACGTTCGAAGCGCATCTGGTCGAGTGCCCGGACTGCGTGCGCTATCTGCGGACCTACGAGGCTGCCGTGGTCCTGGCCAAGGGTGCCTTCGACCCGAGCGATCCCGTGCCCGACAAGCTGGTGCAGGCGATCCTCGCCGCCCGCCGAAGGGTGTACCGCGAGTGACGTCCCGATGCACTATCCGCGCCGTGATCAGGGCCGCTCGCATTGTGGCTCGCGATGCTGGTCAGCCCGCCGGCGCCGTCACGCGCACCGCGAGCTGCGGGGCCACGAAGCTCAGGGTGACCGGAAGGACCGCCTCCTGTGTCGGGGCCGGGAGCCATCTCGCCGGCCGCTTCGCGGGCGCGGAGCGACGCGGGGGCTGCGCGACGGTCGGTGATGCCGCGGAGATCAACGATCTGGTCGACGGGTACGCGTCGACCGTGGCGAGCACGTATTCGACGCGCAACGCGTGCGCCCTCGCGAAGATCGAGGCGGAGGGGCGTCAGTTCGAGCGCGTGATGCGGGCGTACGCCCGAGACCTGATCCGCGCGGATGCCGCGCGTCTCGCGGCCGCTCTCGCGGCGGCCGATGCCCAGTGCTTCTCGGACTTCGCCACCGCGGAGACGGGCGGCCCCTGTGATTACATGGGCAACGCCCCGCGCGAGTGCCGCGAGCGGGTCAATGTGTGGGTGGCGGACTTCCGTCGCCGCCTCCTCCCGGTCTGCGGCGACGGCGTCCGGGCCGGCAGCGAGGAGTGCGACCGCAACGACAGTGCAAGCTGCCCGGACACCTGCACGACGTCGTGCCGCTGCCCGGTGTGCGGCAACGGCGTGAGGGAGCTGGGCGAGCACTGCGACGGCACGGACGACGCCCTCTGTCCGGGGCAGTGCAACGCCGACTGCACCTGCGCGACACCCGGCTTCTGCGGCGACGGCTTCGTCGACTCGGGCGAGCAGTGCGATGGGTCGGGGGCCGCGTGCGGGGATTCGTCGCTCGGGTCCGAGGCCTCATGCGTGGCGCCGGGCGGTCCGGGAGAGTGTCGGTGCTGCTACGCGTACTGCCAGTTCCTGGGCATCTCGTTGCCGTGTTGCCCCGGGTTCGCGTGTATCCCGGTCGTCGCACCGCACGCCACGACCGCCTGTGTCCCGATGTGCGCGTCGGCGGCGGACTGCACGTCGCCGGCGGTCTGCGCGGGCATCTGCTGCCTGCCGCCCGGTGCGTCGTACGTCGGCGCGACGGTCCCGTGCTGCACCGGCATGTACGATCCAGGCACACAGACCTGCGGCTGACGGTCTCTCGCCCGCGACGACGGAGCATAGACCAGCGACCCGCGGAAGCCCGGTAAGACCGGCGCTCCGGAGCGCGATCCGCGCTTCGGGGCGAGTCTGACCACTACCGCGTGAAATCCGATGACGTGACGATCTGCGGCAGGCCTCGGCGCCGGGGCACCCGGCGCACCCGTCGCGTGAACGAACCGTCGTCCGTGACGAGTCGCGCCCGTGAGGCGTCGGCGAGTGCGAGATAGACGCAGTCGTAGACCGGATGGTCGAGCGCCGCTGCCAGCTCTAGCGCGCGATCCAGGAGGGGACCCGTCGGACGCATCTCGAGGCGCGTCATCCGCAACGCGTCGAGGACCTCGCTCGCCTCGGCGACCGTCAGCTCGTGCCGGCGGACCTTCTTCCACAGCGTGTTGGCGGCTTCGACGAGCAATAGATCGGGTGCCAGCAAGTCGTCGGTGGCCGCCAGCACGTCTTCAGCGGCGTCGCTGCGCGGCTCGGGAACGAACCACTTGATGGCGACGCTCGCATCAACCACCAGCGTCAACGGTCTCGGTCCTCGCGGATCAGGCGCGTGCTGTCGCTGTGGCGGCGGCCTCCAAGACGGACTCGAAGCACACGGGCGCGTGTGACGTCCTCGTCACGGTCTCGGCGGGCGGCATCGGTGATGATCTTTCGCAGTTCGCCCTCCAGGGAGACGCCCTTCCGCGCCGCCCGAGACTTGAGGCGGGCGATGGCTGCATCGTCGATGTTCCGGATCACAACCTGGCCCATGATATCACTCCGATATCAGAAGGCTGGCCTGCGGGGCAACCGCGGCGTCGCTCACGTCAATGGCACCCCGAAGAGCGCGGCGATGATCCAGGTGGTGAAGCCCACGAAGAGCGGAATCGTGAGGTTGTCGTCGATGCGAAGCGGGAGGAGCTCGCACATCGCCGCGCCAAGCCCGATCGTGGCCGAGGCCCCGGCGATCGCGAGCGCCGGGGCCTCGGCGCCCCAGCCGAGCACGAGCGCCGCGATCACGAGCGTCGCCGCGAAGAAGGCGAGCGAGCCCTCGAGGCTCCGGTTGCGTGCGATGCGCCGGCGGCCGTACTGGATGCCGACGACGGCGGCGAGCGGGTCGGCGACGGCGAGCGTGTAGATGCCGACGAGCGCCGCCCGCTTCGGCACGGTGAGGATCGTCAGCAGCACGGCGATCGCATAGGGGATCATCGCCGACTCGCGAAACTGCTCCTCGGCGCGCACGAAGAAGCGGTTCACCCACGCCGCGCGGCGCGCGACGGCCTCCGGATACGCGATCCGGACGCGATCGACGACATAGACGACGCACGCGATCGTCCCGAAGATGTGGATCACCTGCTCGTGTGTGAAGAGCAGGGCGTAGGCCGTGGCGGTCGACACACCGTTCACGACATGGAAGAGCCGCCGCCCGAGCTGCAGGTCGTGCCGGGTGGCCGACGGCGCGTTGTCGGCGGGAGCGGCAGCTGGCTCGAGCGGGGTCAGCGGCCCCGGTAGTGCAGGACCGATCACGGAGAGGGCCGGTGGTTTCTTCACGCCAGCGGGCGTCAATTATCCGCTAGCTTCCACGGCGATCCGGATCGCGTGCGAGACTCCGCAAGAAATCTACGACCTTCTCCTGCTCGTCGGAACTCAATCGTTGGAAATTCGCCTGGGCGGCAGCGGCCTCGCCTCCGTGCGCAACGATAGCGTCTCGCAACGTGGGAGCGCGTCCGTCGTGCAAGTAAGGAGCCGTCACTCCTACGCCCCACAGGGGTCGTGTCAACCACTCGTCTCTCGGGATCTGCGGAGCGAACGACGCGACGTGCGGATCCGCGAGCTCGGGCCCCATACGATGGCGCTTGAGATCCGACCAAAGCTCGACGGTCAATCGCCCGTCGTGCCCACGGCGTAGGCGAGGCTCGCGACCGTCTACGGTCAGATCGACCCTGTATGACGGTCCTGGTGTGAGGTCCGGTACCTCGACGTGCACGGGACTGTCGAGAGGCAGTTCCCGCACGTGGCATGAAATACAACCCAGGCTTCCGAATAAGGCTTGCCCCTCGCCGGCACGGCGGAGCGACAGTGGATCGGTAGGCATAACGCGGATAGGAATTTGCTCGAGGGCTAGGTACACCGACAACGCCGTAAGCTGGCCTTCTGTAAACTCGGCCCTCACGCCATCGCTGTCCGGATCTTCGCAATCGAGTCCACTTCCCATGAGCTCCGGATGGGGATCCCGACAGTGCCGCGCCACCGCAGCGACCGTCTGGATTCCGAGATGGGTCTGCAGCGCATTGTCGACAAAGCGTCTGAGCGAGGCCGTGTGTCCCTTCCAGCCAAAGGGCTTCACGACCAGATCTTGATCCACCCCCTGCATGCCGCTGTAGTCCACTCGCTGACCGTCCGGTTCGATTCGCAGAAGTCCGAACGCGATTCCCTTGGCTGTGAGTGCGACCGTTCTTGATCGCCTGCCCATCCGAGCCCGCCGCCTGGCTGACGCGACCTGTCTCTGAAGCTCGCGCGTCATTTCGTCCGCAAGCTTCTCAATATAGCCGACGCCCAGTAGAGCCGGGGCATTCCGCTCCAGTGCCGAGTTTGTATTCTCACCGTCACCATCCTGGAATACGTTGGTCAGTCCATCCCCTGCACCATCGTTGCCGCCGACGCCATGGCAGCTTGAACAATGCGTCGCGTCAGGGCCGCCAAGAGCGCGCCAGTGCACCCGCCGTAGGTTCGGTTGTTCGCTGGCGCGTCCCGGGAGATCCCTCAGTCCATTTCCAAAACCCTCTTCAACCGTAAAGGGGTGATCGAATAGAAAATCGCCGAGACGGAACATCTCGGCCGCGGTGACCCGGCCCTGGCAGATGTCATCTTGCAGGGTTCGAGTGCGGTCGTACGTCGTCGGCCCGCGTCCGTCGAGTGGCGGTCCCGAGCACCGAGAGTTCAAGCAGAAGAGCGAAAGGGTATACATCCCGCGGCTTCGTTGATGAAAGCTCGTTGCGATGAGCTGATACTCGCCGCTTGCAGGGATTCGAAAGTCGTCTACGAGAGCGTCGCTGTGACCGCCGCTGTTGTCGTCCCATGTCAGCACCTCCCGCGGAGTTTGCGGTCCGGCAGGAGGTCCCAGCAGAACCAAGAACGCGTCTGGGTTGGCCTTCGTGTGCGCCGTTTGCGTGGCACGCACGAGCGCTCCCTCCTTGGCGTAAAAGGTGAAACCGTGCCGGTCGCCGGGGAAAAGGGAGATGTCGCGAATGGATTCGCCAAAGGCGATAGAGCCCTTGTCGACGACCGAGGACGTGGCTGCGCGAAGCTCCTCCCCGGTCATGAGCGTAGCGGTGGGATCGCGCTGCTCCGGAGCCAGACACGCGCTCGCGAAGACGACCAGTCCCGCAGCCAACCACAGCTTCATGGCCCTGCCCGTGGCCCGCATCATCCCTGGTCAGGCTGTTCGATCCTCGAGAGGTCCGGTCACGCCGAACCACGTTCTCGGCCGTGAGCACCCATGGCGTTAGATTCCTGAACCCTGTCGGCGCAATCCCGAGGATCCAGGCGTGCTGACGCCGTCTCTTCAGCTTCAACGGCCGACGCGTTGCCGTTTGCAACGTCGCCATAACCCTCGCGCCTGCGCTGGCTCTCAGCATGCTGCATCGAAGCTCGACGCGGCAAAACGACGGTGAAAGTCGCTCCCCGGTTGGGCTGGCTCGTGACACGTACGGAACCGCCGGACGCGGCGACTATCGTGCGGACAATCCAAAGACCGAAGCCGAAACTACGCACGTGGGTACTTCCAGTGCCACGTGTGGCTTTGTCGAAGATTCGCTCCTGATCTTCCGGTTTGATTCCGGGGCCGTGATCTTGAATGGATAAAATGGCGTTATCGCCCTCGCTCTCAATGGTGAGTTCGATCGGTTTTCCCCTTCCGTATTTCATGGCGTTGTCGAGTAGATTCGTGATGATCTGTTCCAGACGCATGGGATCCCATCGGCCGATGAGAGATCCGCAGGATGTTAGCGTCGGCAGACATCCGGCTTGCTCAAGTTGTTCCTTCGATCGCTCGAGGATCTCTGGGACGATGACGGCAAGGTCGACGTCGCTCGGACAAAGGTCCAGTTGACTCGCTTCAAACCGCGAAACGTCGAGCAGGGAGTTCACAAAATTGTTGATCCGCACAACGTTTCTGTCTATTCGCTCGAGCCCGTTCACCATTCGGCCCGCGAAGACCGTCTGCTCACGCCGCGCGTGCAGCAGCAAGCCACGAGATTGCAGCTGAAGCGTGGACAGCGGGGACCTGAGATCGTGCGACGCCATCGAGAGAAACTCTTCCCGTGCCCGCGCTGCCTGGTCCGCCTTCTGAAGCAGTCGATCCCGTTCGCGGAAGGCGTCCTCACGCTCCCGTTCGGCGCGCCTGCGCTCGCTGATGTCGCACAGAAGGGCCATGGCGCCTCTGGGGGTGCCGGTCGCGTCAGTCAGCGTGGCCGTGTAGATGCTCACCTCCACGATCGAGCCGTCCTTGCGCCGTCGAGTCGTCTCGTGATCTTCACAGGCGAAGCCCGCGGCAATCGCTTGGAGGATGTCGCAGGGCTCCTCTGGCTCATCGGGGGTGACCATGACTTCCGTTACGGGCTTGGCCAGGACCTCCGAAGTCTTCCAGCCGAACAGCCGTTCAGCGGCAGGGTTCCACTTGTTGACAACCCCAGAGGTATCGACTGCGACAACGGCAACTGGAGACGTTTGAATCAGCGCGTCGAGTGTGCGGTTGACCTCCAGGAGTTCGTCGTGGACACGCTTGTGCTCCGTGACGTCTCTGCTCATGGTCGAGAAGCCCCGGAGACGCCCCGCCGAGTCCCTCAGCGCCGTAAGGACGGTGGTCGACCAGAAGACAGATGCGTCGTCGCGTGCTCGCCATCCGTCGGCCTCGTAGCGTCCTTCCGCGGCGGCAATTCGGAGAGCAACATCGGGGTTCAGGTTCTCGCGGTCTTCCTTCAAATAAAAACGTTGGAAGGGCTGCCCTATGATGTCTTCCGCTCGATAGCCATAGATTCTCTCGGCGCCCCAATTCCACGTTGCGACGCGCCCGTCTGCCTCCAGAGAGAAAATGGCGTAGTCTTTGACCCCGACGATCAGCATCTGAAGCCGCTCTTCGCTCTGCTTCAGGCGGGCGAGTGCCGTGGCCAAGCGGGCAGCCAGGGCGGCGGCGAGAGCAAACGCCAGGAGCGCCAGGCTGGAAACCGCCAGGGCGGTGCGAAACACCTGATTCCGAGAAAGACCTCTTGCTTCCGTCAGCTGGCGCTCTTTGAATCCCTCGAAGGAATGGAGGGCGCGATCGAGCTCGCTGCGCTTCGGCCGAACGACGGTTTCGAACTGACGGAGCATCTCCGGGTCTACCGCCGCTCGTCGCTGGTTTATGAAGCGTACGCGCTCGGACTGATCCTCTTGCTCAATGTTCTGCAGCGCGTTGAGCAGCTGCATCTCGAAAGGGTTGGCCGTGCGCTGTAAGCGACTCACGATGTCGGCGAACTCCGATCGCGCGCGGAGCATAGCATCCAGGTAATGCTCTTCGCCCGTGAGCATGAAGGCTCTGCTCTCGGCAACCTTGCGCTCGAACAGGGTGCAGAGCTCCTCGGTGTCGACGAGTCCCTGGGCGTTTTCGTCGATGATCGCATCCTTGCTGGTGCTGATACTGCGGAATGCGAGGACCGTGACCAGCGTAACGGCTGGCGCCAAGGCCAGGAGTGTAACCACCAGGCCAGCGCCAGGTCGTAGAAAGCGCGCATCGGCGCCCACGACGGAATGCGGGCTACCCTTCATCCAAGAGGCACGTCAGACATGATCTCTCCTCTCTTCTCCTCTCCTCTCCTCTCCTCGTGTCGCACGCAGTCTAGGAAGGGACGGTCGCCAGTCCGGTGAGGATCGCAGGTTGCGGTCGGCTCTGCGGGGGTTGGAAGCAGGTCAGGACCATCAACTCCCTTCAAGGTTGGCGCATGGCAGCCCGGCGCCTTCACGCGGGGGAATCAACTGGTGAGTACGGCGTGTAGAAACGCAGGCGGAGGACGACATCGCCGCGGACCCCTCCTCCCGATCCGTCGTCCTGAGGTGAGGGCGAACGCTACGCCTGCGAGCGGCAGCTGTCAAATCCACGCGCTATCTGAGGCGTGCTCACCACGCTTCCTCATCAGCCCCGCATCACCGCGGACGCCGCGCTACGTCTGGTCCGGCGGAGCCTCCGCCGCTTCAAGCTCGTCTCGCCCGGCGCGCGTGACTACTCGGCGACGGTACGCACGCTGGCCGAGGCGCGGCTCGTTGGAGGCATCATCTACGACGCGCTGGTGGCGCGCGTGGCAGCCAAGAGCCGAGCGCAGGAGATACTCACCTTGAACCGGCGTGACTTCGATCGCCTCGGACCGCTCTTCGGCGTCAAGGTGAGGGCTCCCTGAGCCGGCATACCGGCTCACCCGACCCGCGCGATGATCCCGTCCTCCACCCAGCGCGCGAGCAGCGACGTCACCTCTTCCGCCGCCTCGCCCGGCGGGCGGTCGGCGAAGGCCTCGCAGACGACGACGAACGGCGCGCCCGCCGTCAGCCGGCGGAGCGCCTCCGCCGCGCACGCATCCATGGCGGCGTGAAACACTGCGTAGCCAGCCCCACGCCAGACCCGGATGGCAGTGGGCGCCGCAGTCAGGCCGGCCGGATCGGTGCCGGCCCACAGCTCATGCACCGGCCACGAGGTGCGGACGACCTGGAGTGCGGGAATGGGAACCAGATAGAGGTGGGGCCAGTCCTCGGGGCGGACGGTTCGCAGGGCGGCTACCGGCAGCGGCTCGGCGTCCGGGGCGTCGAACACGTCGATCCGGGCCCATTCGAGGCGGGCCAGGTCGGCGAGGTAGGGCGGCAGATCGGTCCGCCGCTCGAGGAATGCCGCCATGGCCCGGCTCAGGTGGCGAAGCGACGGATGCTCGGACGGATGGCTTCTCAGGTAGTCGCGTGCGATCTGCTCGAATCCGTCGCGGCCGAGGAGCGCCGCGAGGCGCGGAAAGTCCTCGTGCAGCACGTCGAGGAGTCGTGAGGAGTAGGCGCCGGCATAGACCTGGACGCGTGCGCTCGAGTCGAGGGTCGAGCTGGGCAGGACGGCTTCGACGAGCTCCGGCGCGATGGTATCCCACTCGTCGGCCAGGGAACGCCAGAAGAGCTGCTGGAGCTCACGCAGGCTGGCGACAAGCACCCAGCGCCTCCGCCTCGACCGTACGGGCATGTTCCGCCTCGGCGACCAGCTCCTCGAAGGCGGGGATGTGGTCGTCCCACTCCACGAGCGTCGAGACCGGACCGAAGCGTCGCACGGCGTCGCGGTAGAGGGTCCACACGGGCGACGGCACGGGGTGATCGTGCGTGTCCACCAGGTGCGTACCCGCGTCGCTGTGGCCCGCGAGGTGAATCTGGCCGATGCGTTCCGGAGGCAGACCCGCGAGGTAGTCGTCCGGCGAGAAGCCGTGGTTCACGGCGCTCACGTAGATGTTGTTCACGTCGAGCAGGATGCCGCAGTCGGCAGCCTCCGCGACGCCGCCGAGAAAGGTCCATTCCGGCATGGTCGAGTGTCTGAAGGTGACGTAGCTCGAGACGTTCTCGACCAGGATGCGCCGGCCGAGCCGTTCCTGCACGTGACGGATCCGATCCGCGACGTGCGCGAGCGTCTCCTCGGTGTACGGCAGCGGGAGCAGGTCGTGGGCGTAGTGGCGTCCGAAGGCCCCCCAGCACAGGTGCTCGGAGACCCACGCCGGCTCGAAGCGGCGGATCAGCCGCTCGAGCTCACCCAGGTGGCGCTCGTTCAGCGGGTCGGTGCCGCCGAGGTTCATCGACACCCCGTGGAGCACGACGGGCGCCAGCGCGCGCGCCTTCTCGAGCACGTGGAGCGGCCGCCCTCCCGGGATCATGAAGTTCTCCGAGATCACCTCGAACCAGTCGACGCGCGCGGTGCCGTCGACGACGCGCGGATAGTGCGGTGGGCGGAGCCCGATACCGTGGCCGAGGTGGGAGAAGAGCGCCATGC
This sequence comes from Deltaproteobacteria bacterium, assembly GCA_005888095.1. GTDB lineage: Bacteria > Desulfobacterota > Binatia > DP-6 > DP-6 > DP-3. The sequence continues at coordinate 34,135 of VBKF01000158.1, forward strand.
CGATGGTGAGGGCCCCGAGCTCGGGCCCGGGGCCCCGCCCAACTTACTGCTTCTTGGCCTCGGGGGCGACGGTTCCGCCCTTTGTCTTGCAGTCGGCCGCGCTCGCCTTGACGATCCCCTGGCCCTTGCACGCGTTCTTGCCCTTGCACTCGTTGTGCGCGCTGGCGCAGGAGCCCTGCCCCTTGCAGGCGTTGATCCCGGCGCACCGGACCTCGTCGGCGCCCGCCTTCTGTTCCGCCCGGGCCGTGACGGCACCCGATAGAAACAGGGCCGCGGCCGCGCTGGCGATGAGGATGCTCTTGCCGTTCATCAGTCTCCTCCCTCCGCTGGGTTTGTGCGGCTTAGACGCCGGGCCTGGGAAAAGGTTTCACCGGCGCCGCCATCTGCGGAGATCACGGTCCGGATGGGGTAGGGGATCTCGAGCCCGGCGCGCTGCGCGGCGTGCCAGATACGGGTCCGGACCTCCTCGTCGATGACGGTGTCGTGCTCGAAATCCGCGATCCAGTACCGCAGGCCGTAGACGATCGCACTCTCGCCGAAGTCGTGCGGACCGCAGTCGGGCGGCGGCTGTTCCAGCACCCCCGGGACGTCCCGCACGGCGGCCACCAGCACGCCCCTCACCTGGCCCGGTGGATGGCGATAGTCGAAGCCGATCCGCACCGTCATGCGATGCGCTCCCGTCGGCCGCGAGAAGTTGAGCACCTCGCCCGCGACGAGCTCGCTGTTCGGCACGAAGACGGTGTCCCCGTCCTTGGTGACGATGCGCGTGGACCGCCAGCCGATCTCGAGGATCCGACCGACCCGGCTGCCGACCTCGATCCACTCGCCGCGGCCGAGCGTGCGGTCGAGCTGCAGACCGAGCCCGCCGAAGACGTTGGCGATGGTCGACTGGAGCGCGAGCCCGATGACTGCCGTCAGCACCGCCGAGGTCGTGACGAGCGAGAAGAGGTCGAGGCCCGCGAGGCGGAGAAAGCCCATGACGAGAGCGACCGCCACCGACACCAGCAGGAGGTCACGCAGGATCGACGGCACATCCACCCCGACGCGTGCCAGCACGAGGTCGAAGACCACGAGCCCGGCGATCGCGACCAGCCCGATGCCGAGCGTGAGGACGCTGAGCACCTGCACCAGAGTACCCAGAGACGCACCGGCCATGCCGCCGAGGAGAATCGCGCTGGCCGACAGCACGACGGACACGCCGAGGAACAGCACCGCGCCTCCGCCGCGATGACGGCGTCCGCGTGGGAGGAGCCGCCGCAGGATGGGCATTGCCAGCAGGGCGAGCGCCGCCACACCCAGGACCACCCACCCGGGGCCGGCATCCTGCAAGCGGTCCGAGATGGTCGTCACTGGGTTCAGATGCCGCGGTTTCGGTCTCGGTTACGGCGCTTCCCGGCTGCGGATGAGGGCATAGAACCCGAGCTGACCCTCCGCCGGGCAGGTGTGGATCGTGAGCCGGTGGCGCCCAGGGTCGAGGGCGAGCGTGACGATGACCCCCCGGCCGAGGACCCCCGCTCGGGGCGACAGGATCGCGGCCGCGAGCCGGTCGTCGACGAACACCTGGGCGGTGCCGTAGGGCGAGACCTCGAGCGCGAGGGTGGTGGGCCGATCCACCTCCTCGAGGCGCGCGAAGGCGACGCAGGCCGCCGCCTCGCCGAGGCGCCGCCCGTCGACGTATCCCTCCAGCGCGCGCTCCCGCCCGGCGCCGCGCGGGTAGCTCGGTAGACCGGGGTCGGCGACGAGCTCGAGCGGCGGCGGCAGCGGTGCACCGCCCGGCAGGACCTTCCAGTCGAGAAGGAAGTCCTGGTTGTGATCCTCGAGGAAGCGGTAGAGGTACGTGATGCCATCGTGCAGGGGCACCGCGCGCGGGTCGGCGGCGAGTCGCGCCCGCGCGAACGGATACTGCCCGTCGTCGGCGTAGTAGTCGCTGTCGAAGCGGGTAGCGGCGACCAGCGGGATGTCGGCCACGCGACCCTCGAACAGGTCGAGGTACAGGCGGTAGGTCGCCGGGTCCTTCGCCGCGATGAAGATCGGGTCGAGGACGTCGAGGTACGCGGCGTGGGGTGCCCAGAAGACGAACGCCTCCGTGGCGGCCCAGGGCGCCGCCACCCGGGCGCCCTCGGGCAACGCCCGCGCGAAGGCCTCCCAGTCCGCACGCATGTCCGGGCGCCAGCTCCTGAGCACTGCCTGCATGCGGCCGAGCCCATAGGCGGACAGCGGGACGGCGGAGATAAGGCAGAGCACGAACGCCGGCGCGAAGGGCACGCGTCCTCGCCACGGGAGCCGCGCATACCGCCCGGGCGCCTCACCGGCCGCCTGCATCGCGCGAAGGAGGGCGAGCGTGGCGAGCGGGACGAGGTACGTGATGAAGCGGTACACGAGCACGTAGAGGAGAGCGAAGGCCGCCGTGGCGAGGAGCGTGAAGTCCCGCAGCCGTCGATCCTCGCTCGGTGGAGCGACCGGCACCCGGCTTCGCCAGAGGACGAGGAGGCCCGCCCACCAGCCGAGGTTCAGGACGAGCGTGTCGCGCGTGGTCCGCGACGCGTTCTCCGGGCTCGGGAGCGTCTCGTTCCCCAGGTAGAAGCTCAGGTTCTGCACCACCCAGACCCGCACGTTGGCCGGGAAATGCGGATGGAGGAGAAGTCCGAGCGCGACGCCGATCGCCGGGTAGAGGATCATGCGCCAGTCTGCCCGCTGCTCGACCCAGACGTCGTAGATGAAGAAGAGAACACAGAGTCCGAGGAACGCCTCGAACGCGGTGTAGGTGAGCGTGTACAGCCAGGCGACGACGCCGAGCCATACGGTCCGCCGGCGGCTCGCGAGCGGGATGGCGATCAGGATGAGCAGGAGCGAGAGGGTCTCGGGCCGCAGCCGGATCATGCGCAGCATGAAGTCGGCCGAGGCGCCGAAGACGAGGAGCGGGATGGCGATGCCCCAGCGTCCGATGGCGGCAACGGCGCCGTGGGCCAGCGCGGCCGCGACCAGCGCGCCGAGGAGTGCGAGGGCGATGAACCCGCCCGTGGTCGGGTCGGAGAGGACGGCGAACGGGACGAGCAGCACGTGGAACAGGAGCTCCTTGTCGCCGAAGCCGTCGTACATGATGCTGAGGCGGGCCCACTCGAGGCGATGGAACAGACCCCGCTCGGCGTAGGCCCGCGCCACCGCCAGGTGGTAGTAGGAATCGCCGTCCGGCAGCACCGGCAGGCGCACGTAGAGCAGGCACAGAACGAGCGCAGAGGCCGCGAAGACCAGCCCGACGCTTGCCCAGAGTGTGGAGCGTGACGCCACGGGGGTGACTCTCCTACCGATTCGGCGGCCGTGACGGAAGGGCGAGCGGCCGGCGACGGCTGCCTGCCGCTTGACGCGAGCCTCGGGCGCGCCGTAGACGCCGCAGGGTGCCCACGGGCGGTGCGCGACGGAAGCGCGGCCTCGTCCTCGTCGTCCTCCTCGCCGCGACGCTCGCCTACCTCCTCTACCCGCTCTCCAGCGCCCGCTTCCGCATCGTCGTCGACGAGGTGAAGCTGCGCGCCCGCGAGCGTTACCTGGCCGAGGCGCCCCGCATCGACCCGTCCCGCGCCAGGCGAAACGTCGTCCTCATCCTGGCCGACGACCTCGGCAAGACCGACATCACGCGCTACGACGGCTGGGTGCCGACGCCCCGGATCGACGCGATCGGGCGCGAAGGGGCAACCTGCGCGGAGGGCTACATCACCTCGCCGATCTGCAGCCCCTCGCGCGCGGGCCTCATGACCGGCCGCTACCAGCAGCGCTTCGGCCACGAGCTCCAGCCGCACGACCGCTACCCGCGGAACCGCCTCGAGTACTACCTCTTCAAGTACCTCCTCGCGCGCGGCGATTTCCGGGTGGCCGATCTCATCGCCTTCCCGCGCTTCGAGGACATCCTCGAGCAGGGCCTGCCCATTTCCGAGGTGACGCTCGCCGAGGTCCTGCGCCGTCAGGGCTACCGGACCGCCATCATCGGGAAGTGGCATCTCGGCAGCTACGGCGGTCACATCCCGATCCGTCGCGGCTTCGACTACCACTACGGGTTCTACGAGGCGCACACGCTCTACGCCGACCCCGCCGATCCCGACATCGTGAACCGGCGGCACGACGACTTCACGGACCGCCACATCTGGAGCCAGGGGCGCCGCGGCAACTGCGCCCTCCGCCGCAACGACGACGTCGTCGACGAGAAGATGTACCTGACCGAGAAGATCGCCGACGAGAGCGTGCGCTGGCTCGAGGCCAACGCGACGGGGCCCTTCTTCCTCTACGTCCCTTTCAACGCCCCGCACACGCCGTTCCAGGTCCCGCGCCGCTACTACGAACGCTTTGCGCAGATCACCGACCCGAACCGGCGCATCTACGCCGCGATGATCGCCGCCCTCGACGACGCCGTCGGCCGCATCATGGACGCCCTTGCCCGCCTCGGGCTCGACGACAACACGCTCGTCTTCTTCCTGAGCGACAACGGCGGCGCGACGTACACGGGGGCGACCGACAACGCGCCGCTGCGGGGCGGCAAGTTCACGAACTTCGAGGGCGGGATCAACGTGCCGTTCCTCGTGCGCTGGCGGGGCACGATCCCGGCGGGCGCGTCGTGCACGCACCCGGCGAGCGCCCTCGACGTGTTCGCGACGGCCGTGGACGCGGCCGGCGCCGAGCTGCCGTCGGACCGGCCCTACGACGGCGTCTCGCTCCTGCCCTACCTGACCGGCCGCACCACGGCCGCGCCCCACGAGGCGCTCTTCTGGCGTGCCGAGTACCACAAGGCCATCCGCAAGGGCGACTGGAAGCTCGTGAAGGACGAGATGAGCGGCCGCACCGTGCTCTACGATCTCGCGACGGACAAGGGAGAGCGCCGGAACCTGGCACCGGCGCAGCCCGAGGTGGTGCGCGAGCTCGAGCAGGCCCTCACGCGCTGGGAGAACGAGATGGTGAGCCCGCTCTGGCCGCGCGTCATGGACTTCCGCTTCGTCGACGGGGAGGAAGTTTACTTCTTCCCGCTGTGAAGCTCAGTGATCGTGCCCTTTCGGACGCGCCGCGAGTGCGTGCGCTCGAGCGTCGACGGCGGCCGTCAGGCAGAGACCCTTGTGGGCGAGCAGATCCTCGAACGCGCGGAGCCAGCACCCGTAGTAGCTCCACTCTTCCTCGCGACGCTCCCACACGGCGATCTCGCTGATCAGCCGCTGCCGGAACTCCTCCCACTCGAACGCGCCCGCCTCGTGGAGCGCCATCGTGAGGCCGAAGACACGGCTCTCCCACACCTCGGCGAAGGCGAGCTCGCCGTTTCTCCGCGGCGGCGCCGTAGGGCCACTCTGGTCGAGCGTCGCACGCCGTCGCGGCGTGGCGCCCTCGTCCGCCGTCGCCGCCGGCGTGCGGAGGCTCAGCCCGTCAGCTGTCACCGCCCACCTCGGGTGGCCGACCCGCCCTCGCGACGCCGATCATCGCGTCGCGCGTGACCAGCGCCGCGAGGTCATCCTGGCTCATGGCGTCGGTGCCGGCGGGTCGCTCGGGCAGTACCATGTACCGCATCTCGGCACTCGAGTCCCACACACGGACCTCGACGTCCGCCGGCAGCACGAGACCCATCTCGGCGAGCACCGCGCGCGGCTCCCGCACCATGCGCGCACGATAGGCGGGGCTCTTGTACCAGGAGGGCGGGAGACCGAGCAGGCCCGATGGATAGCAGGAGCACAGCGTGCAGACGACGACGTTGTGCACCGCCGGGCCGTTCTCGACGACCACCAGGGGCGCATCCGGGATCGCCGTCACGCCGAGCTCGGCGATCGCCGCCCAGGGGTCGGCGAGGAGGCGCGCGCGATAGCCGGGATCGCTCCACGCGCGGGCCACCGCCTTCGCACCGTTCATCGGCCCGATGTCCTGCTCGAAGCGGCGGATGATCGCGTCGACGACCTCCGATCGCACGAGTCCCTTCTCGACGAGCAGCGACTCCAGCGCCTCGGCGCGGAGCGCGTTGGCGTCCCGTTCCGTCATGGCTCGCCTCCGACCGGCGTCAGGTATGCCTCGAAGAGGTCGAGGTGCACCGCGCTCCCGGACTCGGCGTCGGGGCCCCACAGCTCGAGGGCACTGAAGCGCACGCCGTACACGTACTGCGGATGCTCGCCGAGGCCGTGGGCATGTGTGTCGGGAAAGACACAGGCGGGGTGCACTCGATGCACGACACCTCGCTTGCCGCGCACATATCGCGGTAGTCGCGTGTGCCCCGGCGGATGAATGTTACGCGCGAGGACCCGGTCTCCCACCGTGAAGCGCGGCGGTGCCTCGATCGGGCGGAGGACACCAGTGAACGCGCCGTGGCGCGGCGCAGTCGACGGCGCAGCTCGGGCGCGCGCCGGCGCGGCTGCGAGACGCGCCTCGAGCTCCCCCGGTTCGAGCAGGCCCGCCTCGACGAGAATGGTCTCGAGCGCGCGGAGCCACCGCCCGTAGTATCCGACGCCGAGGTAGGTGGCCGGCTCGAGGCGCTCGATCGCGTGGCGGAAGGCATCGATGTTGCTCCATCCCGTCCCCACCACCTGGAAGACCATCCCGAGCACCCGGCTCTCCCACGGCGCGTGGAAGAGGGGCTCGTTCACCTCGACGGGCACGGGGCCGAACCCGTGCATCCCGCCCATGTCGTGAATGCCGTCCACGACGGCGCGAGCATAGGCTCGGAACCTTCGGCATTGTCAACGACAGGATCGGTGCCGAGAGCACGCGGCTGTGGTAGGCCATGCGTCGCATGACCACCGCATCGCCCGACTGGGGCTTCCCCTCCGACCTGGAGGACGTCTCCGGCGAGGTCGCGATCGCCGGCGTCGGGGAGGCGGACCACACCAAGGCCTCGGGCCGCACCACCAAGCAGATCGCCGCGCAGGCGATCGAGCGCGCGCTCGCCGATGCGGGCCTCACGCCGCGGGACGTCGACGGCATCATGTACTCGCCCTTCGACGGGCAGCAGTTCGGGGCCGACGACTACCGGGCGCACTTCGGCACGAGCCACGACATGTGGGTGTCCACCGCCGGCGGGGGCATGGTGTGGGCCGGCTCCGCCCCGCACGAGGCGGCGCTCGCGATCCGCACGGGGAAGGCGCACACCATCGTCAACGTGTTCTCGGTCGCGTGGGCCACCCAGCGCGCGGACATGGTGGGCGGTCCCGGCGAGGTGCACGCGGCGGAGCTCTTCAAGCAGAACCTCGAGGTGCCGTTCGGCTGGTTCCCGCAGCCCGTCTACTTCGCGACCATCGCGCGCCGTCACATGTACGACTACGGCACGACGCCCGCCCAGCTCGGCGCGATCGCCGTCGCCTGCCGCCGCCACGCGAACCTCACGCCCGCGGCCGTGCTGCACGACAAGCCGCTCACGCTCGAGCAGTACCTCGCGAGCCCCGCCATCTGCGATCCCTTTCGCAAGGAGGACTGCTGCCTCATCTCCGACGGCGGGGGCGCCTACGTCATGACGTCGGTGGATCGCGCCCGCGACCTGCGAGCGCCCGTCGTCGAAGTGGCGGGTGTCGGCGTCGGGAACTCCAAGACTCGTACCTACTGGGCGCAGCAGGGCGACTTCACGGCGACGCCCCAGGTCTTCGCCGCGCCGGGCGCCTTCCGGATGGCGGGCATCGTCCCCGCAGACGTGGACGTGCTCGCCTGCTATGACCCGTTCACGATCGTCTCGCTCATGCAGATCGAGGACATGGGCTTCTGCAAGAAAGGCGAGGGCGGCCCGTTCGTCGAGGGGACGACGCTGCACTTCGACGGCGGGCGACTTCCGTACAACACGCACGGGGGCATGCTCTCGCACGCCTACGTGCTCGGCATCGCGCACGTCGTGGAGGTTGTCCGCCAGCTCCGGGGTGAGGCGGCGGCACAGGTGAAGGACGCCGAGATCGGCGTCTACGGCGGCTACACCGGCCCGCAGGCGAGCACGCTCATCCTGAGGCGCCGGTGAGATTCCGTAACGAGTTCCCGCTGCCCGATACGGACTGGCCGCCGACGCGCGAGTTCTGGGCCGCGGCGGCACGCGGCGAGCTCGCGGTGCCCCGCTGCGACGCGTGCCCGCGCTACGTCTGGTATCCCGACGGCACGTGTCGCTTCTGCGGTTCGCACACCTCCACCTGGACGGCGGTGAGCGGCCGCGGGCGGCTCTTCTCGTGGTCGGTCGTCCGCCGTGCCTTCATCCCGCAGCTCGCAGCGGACGTGCCGTACGTCGCGGGTCTGGTGGCGATCGAGGAGGATGCGGCGGTGCGCATCGTGACGTGCATCGTCGACTGCGACCCCGCGTTGCTGCGCGTGGACATGCCGATGCGCGTCGTCTTCTGGCCGCTCCGCTTCGCGGGCGTGCGGGGCGAAGTCACGGCGCCGATGTTCGTGCCGGCGTGACGGACCCCCGGCACATGTGTCCGATGGTATCGAGCCTCCCCGGCGAGCGCGCTCGCGTGCGGGCTGCGCTGCTCGCGATCGTGCTGCTCGCGGCCGGCGTCCGGTGGTGCTTCTTCGTGGGGTTCGGGGTCAGCGGGGACGACATCATCTACGCGGGGATGTCGAACGGGCTGGCGCGCGGCGGCTGGGACGCCGTCAATCTCCACTACGGCGTCAACTACCGCCTCGGGTTGAGCGTCCCGCTCGCGCTCCTCTTTCGCGCGGGTGGCATCAACGACTTCACGTACGTGATCTACCCGCTCCTCATGTCGCTGGTGTCGATCGTCGTGGTCTTCCTGCTCGGCCGCCGCCTGTTCGGGAGCGCGGCGGGCCTGACGGCGGCGTTGCTGGTGGCGACCTGCCCGTTCGACGCCGTGTTCGCCTCGTCGATGACGATCGACATCATCACCTCGTGCCTGGCGGCCATCACGGTGCTTGCGTTCCTGGCGGCCCGGGAGGTCTCCGGCGCCCGACGCTTCGGGTACGCGTTCCTCGGGGCGGCGGCGACCCTGGTCGGCTACATGATCAAGGAGCCGGCCGTCTACGTGCTGCCCTGCCTGGGCGCCCTCGCGCTCACCCGCGTCCGCGATCGCGGAGCGGTCCTTCGCGACGTGGTGTTCTGCGGGGTGGTGGGGGCCGGCCTCGCCGCGACGTTCGCGGCGGACTACTGGACGACGGGAGACGCCCTGAATCGCCTGCACGTGCAATGGCCGCAGAGCGGCGCCGCGACGGGCTCGGTCCGCGAGACCCTCCTCATGTATCCCCGATTGGTGTGGCTGCGCTCCCCGGACGGCACGCTGCCCTTCGGTTACCTCTTCTACGCGCTCGTGCCGGCCGTGCTCTACGTCGCGGCGCGGAGACCTGCCCGGGCGCACGTGCCGCTGCTCTGGCTGCTCGTGCTGGTGCTGTTGCTCGAGTTCTTCCCGAAGGAGCTGCATCCGCTGACGCTCGCGCCGCGCTACGCCCGCTACGCCCACGCCTGGCTCGCCCCCGCGAGCCTCGTCGTCGCCGCCGCGCTCGAGGGGATGCGGCGATGGCGCCGCATCCCCTTCTGGATTTGCCTCGCGGTGCTGGCGACGTCGGGGCTGCTGGAAGCGCGGACGCTCCACCGGGTCTGGACCGAGCCCCTGTCGGACCGCAACGAAGCCGCCAGCTTTCTGGCGCGGCTACCGCCGAGACCGGTGTACTCGGACTTCTGGCTCACTACCCGCTACGCGTTCGCCACGCAGTATGCGCCGACGCTTTCCATGCCGCAGGCGCTCGACGGCAAGGCGTTGCAGGTCGACGTCATCGAGAAGGACGACTTCGCGACACTCTGGACCATCCGTGAGGGATACGTCGTGACCGGGGGCTCGCGCGGCCCCGGAGTCGGCATGTACTCGGTGCTGAACTTGAAGGGCAATGAGCCGCCGCCCACGTGGCACCTCCTCAAGGAGATCGCGAGACCGGTCGAGCCCTGGCGCCTCGAGCCGCTGCGCATCTGGGAGGTCACCCCCGCGGGCGACAGCGCAACGGGGGCAGGGGGCGGCCCCGGCTCCGGCGGATAGGGTCCGCCCCTTCCCTCAGGTATCCAGCCCATCGCCACGGTACGACCGGTCGATGGGGACATGGTAGTGCTCGGGCCGATGCCGAGAAAGGTCTCCGGTCGCCAGGCGGCGATGGAGATCCTCGGCAATCCGCTCGGACGCGCGACCGTCGCCGAGGTTGTGCGTCCAGCGGGTGCCGACGAGCGATTCCAGCTTCCTGAACACGGTCGGCGACGGATAGGACTCCGGCTCGGCCGGATCGAACTTGACGCTCGAGCGCGCATCGTAGACCTGCGGCCGCTCGGTCGCCCGCCGCATCTGCACCGACGGCACCTGCAGGACGCATGCTTCCTCGACCACCGTGCCGGAATCGGTGAGCACGCCACGCGACCCCACCATGAGGCACAACATCTCTTCGTAGCCGATCGGATCCACGACGTTCACGTTCGGCGGAAGGGCAAGGCCGAAATCGCGCAGCCTCTGCTGGGTGCGATAGCTGGCCGGGAAGTACACGCGGTGGGGGGCTTCTTCGACGAGCCTCAGGATGGCCTCCAGCGTGCCCCGCTGCTCGACGTTTTCCCGCCGGTGGCACGTCATGAGGTAGTATTCCCCGCGCCTGACGCCCCGATCGGCGAAGAAGGCGTCGGTCATCATCGCCTCGTAGCGGCTGAGTCGGGAGAAGTAGTAATGCTCGAGCACGTCGACGATCGGATTGCCGACGACGACGATGTTGGCCGGATTGAGTCCCTCCCGAATCCCCTGCGTTTTGTACTCGTCGACGTAAGCGTAAATGACATCGGCGAGATGGTCGATTGTGGTGCGGTACTTCTCCTCGGGCATGCGCCAGTCGTACGAGCGCATGCAACCCTCGATGTGCACCACCGGCACGTTGAGCTGGGCGGCCGCGATTGCCCCGAGGGTCGTGTTGTTGTCGCCCAGGAACACTGCAGCGGCCGGGTCGAGATCGCGCAGCACGGGGTAGAGTCCCGAGATGACCGACGCCGCGATGTGGGCGTCCGTCTCCCCACCGCAAGCGAGGTCGATTTCGGCCGGAACCACATCCAGCTCCCGGAAGAAGATGCCCTTCAAGTTGTCCGAGTAGTGCTGGCCCGACCAGATGAGGTGCAGCTCGCAGTCCGCGTAGCGCCGGAGATGCTTGATGATGAGCGAGGCCCGTATGACGTCGGGCCGGATGCCCAGGATGAACGCCAGGCGGTTATTCATGGACGGCCTGCCGAGGCGGGTGCTCCCGCCCCGCGGTAGTCGAAGGCGCCGAGCTCGCGGATCATCTCGGGCACGGACGGCGGGTCGGAGTACCCGGCGGCGTCCCAGAGACGCCGATTCAGGTCGGGGTTGATGGTGTCGAGGGTCCGGTCGACGATCGTTCCCGCCTCGACGTCCTCGATCCGGATGTCGGGGCGCCGGAAGGCCGCGGCGAAGGCATGGAGCATCGCCGCCTTGGTCATGGAGCCGGAGGGTACGACGTGGTGGAGGTGCGACAATTCGACACCGCGCGCGATGATGCCCTCGCACAGCCTGGCGAAGTGCAACGTCGTCACGCCGTTCCAGCGGTGGTTGACGAACCCCTTGACCGTCGCTCCGCTGGGCTGCCGGCGAAACCATTCGATCAGGAACTTGAAGTCCTTCGGCTCGGGACCGATGATCGAGCACCGCAAGTGGTGAACGTTGTCCTGGAATGACTCCCCGAGGCTCTTCGTCTTGCCGTAGACGTCCAGCGTGTCGTGCAGATCGGTCTCGACATAGCCACCTTGACGTCCCGAGTACACGCAGTCGGTCGCGATCTGCAGGACGCGGGCGCCCGAATGTTTCGCCAGGTGCCCGATGAGGTGGGGCAGCCGCGCGTTCACATCGATGGCCCTCTCGATCTCCGCGGGTTGGTCGTCGCGGATGAGCGGCTTGGTGATGCCGATCGCGTTGACGATCCAGGCCTGGCCTTCGAGCATCTCGCGGGACGGCGGGTCGCCGTCGAACCGAAAGACGCGCCAGGCCGCGCCGGGGAGGCGGGCGCCGAAGTGCGCGGCGAGGGCGGCGTCGCGCACCGTCGCGGTGACTTCGAACCTGCGGTTGCGGGACAGCAGGTCCACGACCATCGAGCCCAGCATGCCCGATCCGCCGAGCACGAGAACCTTCGTCATGCAGACGCCCTCGTCGTTTCCGGGCGCGGGCCGACCGAGGCCGCCGGCGGCCGGCGCAGGAAGGCGAGCACGGGGTAGCGCAGATACGACCAGAACACCGACGGCCGGTACACGAAGGCCGTCGGTCGCTGATCGGCCTGGCGAGCGGTGAGCACGACCGGCACCTCGGCATAGGTACGCGCCAGGAACCGGCACCAGTGGAGCTCCTCCATGATGACCGGGAAGCGACGCTCCCGCAGCTCCATCCGCTTCAGCAGCGAAACCTTCACCGCCCGGAAGCCGTTGGTGCAGTCGTGGATCGGGATGCCGAAGAGGGTGCGCGCAACCCGGTTACCCACCGCCGAGATGATCCACCGGGAGAAAGGAACCCCGCGCACGCCGCCGCCGCCGCTGTAGCGCGTCGCCTTGACGACGTCGGCGCCGCGCTCCATCTCGGCGACGAAGCGCGGCACGTCCGCCGGGGAGTTGGTCAGGTCGCTGTCCATGAAGAGCACGTAATCGAAGCGTCCGTCGTGCGCCGCCTCGACGCCCGTTCGCAGCGCCGCGCCGTAGCCGCGGTTGACCGGGTGCGTGACGACTTGCAACAGGGGCTGCGCCAGGCCGATACGGTGAAGGATCGCGGCGGTGCCATCGCTGCTCCCGTCGTCGACGACGATCAGACGCGATCGATACGGCAGCCGACCGAGCTCGCGGCAGACCTCGACGACACACCGCTCCGCCCCCGCCTCCTCGTTGAACATCGGAATGACGACCGCGAAGGAGAGATTCGTCGGGCACACGAGCAACTAGCGTTCGTCGACGGTCCAGATGTCCCAGCGGCGTGCGTCATATCGCACGTCATCCGTGAGGCTGTCCTGTACGCTCGAGGTCGAGAAGAACACCATGTGCGCATCGGCCGTGAGCGACATGAAGCCGTTGGCGTAGCCCGGCGGAATGTACAATACGCGCGGCTTGTGCGCCGCCAGGATGAAGCGCTTCACAGGCAGGTGAAGGGACGGCGCGTCCCAGTCGTCGATCGCCACGGCACCGACGAGCGCGGCGCCCGAGACGACGGTCACGTACTTGGCCTCGCGCCGGTGCGCGTGCCAGGCGCGCACGAATCCCGCACGATGATTGCGGACCGTGTAAAAGCGCTTGACGCCCGCGAAGTCGAAGTCGTTCACGAACGTTACCTCGCCCCGATCGTCGACGGCGAGGTCGCCGGTATACAGCACGGGCTCGGTCATGATGTCGGACGATGCGCGGCTGCATGCTAGCCAACCCGCCGCGGGGCGTAAAGCCGCTGTGATTCGAGCGGATCGTAGAAGTGCTCGACCGCCCGGCGGGTCGTGGCGACGTTGCTGTAGACCTCGTCGCGGTCATGCTGGTAGGAGCCGTTCGCGAACCGACGCGCCACCTCGCGAATGCCGTCGGCGAGCCCCGTCTCGACCTCGAAGCCGAGGTGGCGGCGAATCTTCTCGAACGAGACCAGGTAGTTGCGCCGATCCTGCGCCGCCTGCTCCCGCACCGTGATCGTCACGGGGCCGCGAAACTCGCGTGCCACATCGGCGACCAGCTCGCCGAGCTGACCGATCGTCGCGTTCAGCCGGCGGGCGCCGACGTTGTAGACCTGGCTCTGAACGACGGCGGCGGGCGCCTCGAGGACATGCACGATGGCGCGTGCGAGATCGCGGACGTGGACGAACGGCCGCCACTGCTGCGGGCCGGTGACCGTGATGCCCCCCTCGGTCATCGCCTGGGCGGTGAACAGATTGGCCACCAGATCGAACCGCGGGCGCCCCGAGTGCCCGAACGCCGTGGCGAAGCGGAGCACGGTGACGAAGAAGTCGTCCCGCACCGCATGCAGCAGCTCCCGCTCACTGTCGATCTTGGTCTGCGCGTAGAACGACATCGGATTGAGCGCGCTCTGCTCATCCACCTCGGTGTCGGAAACGCCGTAGACCGAGCAGCTCGACGCGAAGACGAACCGGTAGACTCCCAGCGACTGGGCCACCTCCTTCGCCAGGCGCGTGGCCACGATGTTCGTATGCCGGGTGAAGTCGGGGTCGACGGCACAGGCTGGATCGCCGACCAGCCCGGCCAGATGGATCACGGCGGAGGCGTTGCGGGCGGCACTCGTCAGCTTGGTGATCTCCGTGACGTCGCCCTCGATCAGCTCGAATCGCGGATGGGCGATGAACTCGGCGATCGGCTCCCGCCCGTACATGAGCCGATCGAGCACGCGGACCTCGTACCCGCGTTGCAGCAGCAGGTCGACCGTGTGCCAGCCGATGTAGCCGGCCCCCCCGAGCACCACTACCGGCCCGTGGCGGTGCGCGACCAGCGTGGTGACGAGCGAGGTATGTCGGGTGAAGGGGAGCGCGACGAACGCGCGCCCGAGGACGACTGGAGCTGTGACGACCAGTCCCCAGAGGACGACACCCGGTACGGGCGCCCCGAGCAGGAGGCAGCTCACCGACGTCGCCGCCACCGTGCCCACGAGCACGACGGCCTTGCGCTGCCAGGCGGCGATCCGCAGCCGCGTGTAGAGCCCCGCCAGCACGTTCCACGCGATGAACACGATCGGCGCCGCGACGAGCGGCAGGCTCTGCCGGAGCGATGTCGAGCCCGGGACGAAGAGCTCGAGAAACAGGAGGGCCGCGGCCAGGCCTGCCGCGCCGGCGGCGGCGTCGAAGAGCAGGCGGGCTTCATTCGGGCCCAGCGAGGACAGCGACCAACCCCGACTCAGGCGCGCGCGGATCCACGCCGTCGGCGTCACGACCGGCACCAACCGCGTACGGGCTTGCTCGGGATCACGGAGAACGCATCCTCGTTCCTGACGCTGCTCTACGCCGCCACATACGAGGCGCACGAAGCGGCTGTCAACAAGATTTTCGCAGGAGATGGACGGCCCCGACGGCTGCCGGTCCGTCAGTGGAGGCCGTGGCCGGCGAGCTCGGCCTCGAACCAGCTGCTGCAGCTCCCGATCGTGCTCGCGTCGATCCCGCACGCGATGTGGCTCGAGGTTGGGAACGAGGCGTAGTCGCACGTGTAGCCCGGGGCCGCAGCGATCCGATCGCACAGCGCCTGGATGGAAGCCGCGGGGAGCACGTCCTGCGCGCACGGCGAGAGCGCGCTGCCGCACTCGACGAGCTTCCAATCGCGGATCGCGAGATCACCGACGGAGACGGTGGTCAGCGTGTCGGCGGCCGTGTCCGGCGTCGCGCAGCTGCTCGGTTGGGGCCACGTCGCCGGGAGATTCCCGTTCGCGGTGGCCGGCCATGCGCAGTAGCGGCTGTACGTCCGTTCGTACGGGACCACGGAGCTCGCTTGCTTGCATTGGTTGGGGAAGCCGAAATCGAGCAGCCCGGCGACGTCGTACGTCCCGTCGAAGAAGCAACCCCCCGTGTACGCACTCCCCTTCCAGCCCGGCTGATCGTCGAACGCCTGCGTGGCCATCGTCACGACCGGCCCCGATGCGCCGTGGCTCACGCCGGAGAAGAGCAGATACTCCCCGCTCCAGCCGGCGAGCACGTCGGGGTCGGCGGTGATGGTCCGCACCAGCGTGTCGAAGCGCGGCGCCTCGCGGTGGCGCGGGAACTGTGCCGACCCCGTCGACGTCTCGAACGCCCGCGCACAGACCGCCACGTAGCCCTGCGCCGTGTAGTGGACCAGATACGAGCTGGATGTGGTGGCGTCGGGGCACGTCTCCTGCCCGCCGGAGAAGTAGATGACGGAGCACGCATTCGTTGCGGTCACACCGTCCTTCTTGGTGGCAGACTTGATCGTACACTTGATCTTGCGGTTCAGCAGGCTCGTCTGGATGCAGGGGGCGGCGTGGAGGGCTGGGTTCCGGCCGCAGGTCGACCGAGCGTGGTATCTCTTCGTCGTGGGCTTGCACTTCGACCGGAGCGCCGCGGCCCCTACCTGGGCAGCGATCACGCCGTCTGCACACTTCACGTAGTCCCGGTGCGCGTGAAGCGCGAGCAGGGACAGGCGGCATCGATCAGGGCGCGCACCGCCCTGATCTGGGCCGCATCCTTCATGACATCGGGCGCCGTTCCGGTCAGGCACGTTTCCGTGACCGCGGCACGTACCGGCGCCGCCAAGGCAACGACCGCTGACGCGCAGGCCAGGCTCACTCTCAGATGACGCCCTCGCTAACGACGGAGCAACTCCGCCCGCATCTCGCGGAGCACTTCTCCGACCCGCCGTCCCCGGCGGTAGAGCGCGGCGTCGTCCGCATCCATCTTGTCGGGACTACTGTGCACCAGCTTGGCGATGTAGACGAGGCCGGCGAACTCCAGCAGTACGGTCACAAAAATATCGTAGAACTTCCGGAGGGCCTCCGCCAATACTCCCGCGGCTTGGCCACCGTGCCCGCATGCCTTGCCCGTGCGCGAGCAGGCGCGCTATGGAGCGCGCATGTCGGACATCTTCCACGACGTCGCGAGCATCGACTACCCGATTCTCGACGCCGACGCGCACGTGAACGAGCCGCCCGATCTGTGGCAGACGCGCGTGCCGCAGCGGCTCCGCACGCGCGCGCCGAAGGTGCTGCGCACCGAGCAGGGCGACGTCTGGTCGTTCGACGACGGCAAGCGCCTCCGTCCCCTCGGTCTCACGGCGACGGCGGGGCTCTCCTACCTCCAGTTCCGGGCCGAGGGATATCGCTACGAGGAGATCCGTCCGGGCAGCTTCGACCCGAAGGCGCGCGTCGAGGACCTCGACGCCGACGGCATCTGGGCGCAGGTGCTCTATCCCAGCGTCACGCTCGCGGGCGCGCGCATGTATGCCGACGACCGCGAGCTCCAGCTCGCCTGCGTGCGCGCGTACAACGAGTGGCTCGCCGACTTCTGCGCGGCGGGGGGAGGACGGCTCATCGGCCAGACGATCGTCCCGACGACGGGCGTGGCCGATGCGGTCGCCGAGCTGCGCTGGGGGCTCGACCACGGCATGAAGGGCGCGCTCATCGCCGCCTACCCGAACGGCACCTACGACGACCCGGGGCCCGCGAACGATCCCTTCTGGGACCTCGCGCAGGAATCCGGCACGCCGCTCGGCGTCCACATCGGGAGCTTCAACGAGCTGGGCCTCGCGGCCGGCAAGATGAATCTGTCGACGGTGGGATTCATGGCCGGCGCCGGCGCGTCGAAGGCCGGCGCGCAGACGATCCCGGTCGCGGCGCAGCTCGTCTTCTCCGGCATCCCGCAGCGGTTCCCGCGCCTGCGGTTCGTCCTCGTCGAGGCGAACATCGGCTGGATCCCGACCGTGCTCGAGCAGCTCGACGACATGTTCCTCCGCTACCGCTGGTTCAGCGGCGCCGTCGAGCTCATGAAGGAGATGCCGAGCCGCATCTTCCACCGGAACTTCTGGGCGACGTTCATGATCGACACGGTCGGCATCGAGCTCCGGCACCGGCTGAACGTCGACCACGTCATGTGGTCGACCGACTACCCGCACACGGGGAGCGACTGGCCGAACCATCGCGTCACGCTCGACCGCCTCTTCCGCGGCGTGCCCAAGGTCGAGGTGAAGAAGATGCTGCACGGCAATTGCAAGGCGCTCTACCGCCTCGACCACGTGCCCGACACGCTCCCGTGACCCACCCGCTCGCGGGGCTCCGCGTCGTCGAGCTCGCGACCGACATCGCTGGCCCGTACGCGACCAAGCTGCTCGCCGACGCCGGGGCCGACGTCGTCAAGGTGGAGCATCCGGCGGGCGGCGACCCGCTGCGGCGCTGGACGTCCTCGGGCGTCGAGGTCCCACCCGGCGAGGACGGCGTCCTCTTCCGCTTTCTCAACACCTCGAAGCGGAGCGTCGCGATCGACTGGACGACGGCCGCGGGGCGCGCCGAGCTGCTCGACCTTGCCGCCGATGCCGACGTCGTCGTCGAGAGCCTCGGGGGCATCGACTGGCCCGCGATCTCGGCGCGCAACCCGATGACCTCGCTCGTCTCGATCTCGTGGTTCGGGCGAACCGGACCGTGGAAGGACCTCCCCGCCACCGAGTTCACGGTGCAGGCATGGGCGGGGTCGACCGCCATCCGGGGGACGCGCGAGCGGCCGCCGCTGGCGGCGGGCGGGCGGCTCGGCGAGTGGCTCGGCGGCGGCTACGCGGCGATCGGCGCGCTCGCCGCCGCGATCGGCGCGCGGCGGACCGGCCGCGGGGCGCACGTCGACCTGTCGCTGCTCGAGGTCATCCACCTCTCGATGGCGCCGTTCACCACGGTGATCGCGAGCTTCGGCGGCCCGTCCGCCGCCTACGGGCGCACCGTCGAGATCCCGTCGATCGAGCCGGCGGCCGACGGCTGGGTGGGTTTCTGCACGATCACGAACCAGCAGTGGCGCGATTTCCTCGTGCTGGTGGAGCGGGACGATTTGGTCGATGACTCCGAGCTCGCGCACTACTTCACGCGCGAGCCGCGGCGCCGGGAGGTGTACGCCTTCATCCATTCTTGGACGCGGAAACACACGGTCGCCGACGTCATCGAGCGCGCGACCGAGCTGCGCATCCCCGTGGGACCGATCGGCAACGGCGAGACGGTGCGAACGTTCGAGCAGTTCCGCGAGCGAGGCGTGTACGTCCCGGCTCCGCACGGCCGCGTCGTGCAACCGCGCCCGCCGTATCGGCTCGGGCGCGGGGCGCTGCGTCCGTTCGCACCGGCGCCGCGGCACGGCGAGCCCGCGGCGGGGTGGGCCCCGCGGCCACCGCCGTCATCCGGGGATGGCGGCGGCCTGCCGTTCACCGGGCTCCGCGTGCTCGACTTCACGATGTTCTGGGCCGGTCCCTTCGTGGGCCACTTCCTCGCCGTCCTCGGCGCCGACGTCGTCAAGGTCGAGTCGATCCAGCGCCCGGACGGGATCCGCCTCGCGAGCACCCAGCAGCCGGCGGCCGAGCGGTGGTGGGAGTGGTCGGCGATGTATCACGGCATCAACGCCGGCAAGCGCGGCATCACGCTCGACCTCTCGCGGCCGCGCGGGCTCGTGCTCGCGAAGGCGTTGATCGCGAAGGCGGACGCCGTGGTCGAGAACTTCTCGCCCCGCGTGCTCGACAACCTGGGCCTCCGCTACGAGGACCTCGCGCGCGAGAACCCGCGCCTGGTGATGGTGCGCATGCCCGCCTTCGGCCTCGACGGCCCGTGGCGCGACCGGACCGGCTTCGCGCAGACGATGGAGCAGATCTCGGGTCTCGCCTGGGTGACGGGCTTCGCCGACGGCCCGCCGGTCATCCCGCGCGGGCCGTGCGATCCGCTGGCCGGCCTGCATGCCGCCCTGGCGCTCCTCGTCGCCCTGGAGCACCGTCGCCGAACCGGCGAGGGGCAGCTCGTCGAGTCGACCATGGTCGAGGCCGCGCTCAACGCGACCGCCGATCAGGTGCTCGAGTGGCAGGCCTACGGGCGGCTCCTCGGCCGCGACGGGAATCGCGGTCCGGTGGCCGCGCCGCAGAACGTCTACGCCTGCCGGGGCGCGGAGCAGTGGATCGCCCTCGCCGTGGTGACCGACGAGCAGTGGCGGGCGCTCGTCGATCTGCTCGGCCGGCCGGCGTGGGCGGCGGCTCCCGCGCTCGCGACGCGTGCTGGTCGGTGTGCCCGGCACGACCGCCTCGACGTCGAGCTGTCGGCGTGGTGTGCCGCCCGGGAGCGGGACACCCTCGTCGACCTGCTCCTCGGCAGCGGCATCCCCGCCGCCCCGGTGCTCCACCCGCGCGAGGCGGCGGCGAACCCCCAGATGCGCGCGCGCGGGTTCTTCGAGGCCGAGACGCATCCGGTCACGGGGACGCACGAGCTGCCGGGGCTGCCGATGCGCTTCTCGGGATTGGCACGCTGGTACCGGTCGCCCGCCCCCACGCTCGGGCAGCACACCGAGGAAGTGCTCCGTGAGCTGCTCGGCCTCGATGACGACACCATCGCCGAGCTGCGGGCCGAGGGAATCATCGGAGCACGTCCCGCCGGGGTTTAAGCTAACTAACGCCTCCGGGGGCCCGTGCGGTGCTCGCGCCCTGCGGGCGCTGTGCTCCTCCGATGCCCCCGGACCCCGCGCCGGGCTCGGCGAAGCCTCGCCCGGCTTCTGGGGCCGCGACTCCACCTGAGCGAGCCTGGTTCGCCGAAGCTTCGGCCCCCACCGGACTCCAGCCCGCGGCGGAGCGGCAACCGTCGAGACACACGTGGAAGCGCCGGGTTTGACGTTGAAGTCCCCGGCCTCGATAACGGATCGCGCGATGGCGGCCGACGAGCCCGGCTTCGGACCACGGGGGGACCCGGCGTGCCATCTCGGGCTCGATCAGCTCGAGGAGCGGCTGCGTGCGCTCCCTGCGGCTCCGCGGGACGCCGGCCGGGTGGCGCTTCTGGTGCGGAGAGGTCCGGACAAGGCTCGTGGGGCGCCGGAGCGAATCGGGCTGCGGCCCGAAACAGGCGTACCGGGGGACGCGTGGGGCCGGCAGCAGAAGCCGGATCCGACGGCGGAGCTCACGGTGATGGAGGTGGACGTCGCCGAGCTGATCGCGAACGGGCAGCCGCTCACCGTGTTCGGAGACAACGTCTTCCTGGAGCTGGATCTCTCCGCCGACAACCTCCCGACGGGAAGCCGCCTGCGCATCGGGGGCGCGACGCTGGAGGTCACGGCCAAGCCGCACAACGGCTGCCGCAAGTTCGCCGCCCGCTTCGGGCAGGACGCGCTGCGGCTGGTGTCGAAGCCCGAGCTGCGGGGCCGCAACCTGCGCGGCATCTACATGCGTGTCGTCGAGGCCGGCGAGGTTGCCGTGGGGAATGCGGTCGAGGTGCTGTCGCGGCCCGCTCGGGTGCAGCAGGGCTCGTAGCACCGACCGCCGCTTCATCGCCGGGAGTACTGTGCAGCAAGGCGTTGCGGGGCCGTCCCCGCAGCGGTAGCTTCACCGGGATGGCGCACGCCGTCGAGAGGGAGCCGACGATCCCGCGCTACACGGTCGAACGATATCTGGGCCTGCTGCACGACGGCGTGCTCTCGCCCAACGACCGCGTGGAGCTCCTGGAGGGAGTCATCGTCGCGGAGCCGCCCTCGGACCCTCCGCACGCGGCCGGTGTGAGCCTCGCGGCCTCGGCGCTGACGGCCGCGGTGGGCCAGCGGGCAGCGGTGCGTGTGCAGCAGCCGCTCCTGGTCGGGCGGCTCTCGCTCCCGGAGCCCGATGTTGCCGTCGTGCCTGGGCACCTGCGCGATTACAGCACCCACCACCCGACCAGCGCGCTCCTCGTGATCGAGGTCGCCGACTCCTCGCTGGTTCAGGACCGGCTCACCAAGGCTGCGATCTACGCGGCCGGCGGCATCCCGGAGTACTGGATCGTCAACCTGCGCACCCGCGCCGTCGAGATCTTTCGCGCGCCCGATCCCGAAGCGGCTCGCTACGGGCAGACGATCACCGCCCCGGCAGGCACATGTCTGGAGCTCGCGGCGCTGCCCGGCGTGACCGTGCTGGTCGACGACCTGCTCCCGGCCGTCGCGGCGTAGCAGCACGGGCGGCAGGTAACCGCCCGGTCCGCCCCCGTCTCCGGGGGCCGGCCCGTGGCCGGTCGATTTCGGCTCCGCCCGTTCGACTATCAGGTAGAGAGGGGGCGCTGGCTGCGGGCCCTCCCGGGCCGTATGCGCTGCAGGCGGCGATCGCCGCCGTCCACGCCCGCGCCGCGCGCGCCGAGGACACGGACTGGCGGGCGATGGCGGCCCTCTATGAGCCCCAACGGCCGCTCACGCGACGGCGTCTAGTCTATTGGGTTTCGCCGCTCAGGGAGAAGCTGCCGTTGAAGGTCGGCGCCGGCATGCCGTCGACGATGTCGGTGCCGACCCGCAGCCAGTCCGGATCCAGGTCCGCGTTGCGGATCCACATCTGCAGGTCGCCGGGGAACTGCGGGCCCGGGCGAGGTGTGGACAGCCAGAGGAAGTTGCCACCCTGACCTTGCAGCTGCACCTGGGGCACGAAGAAGAAGTGGTCGGCAGGGAGGTCGAACGGCGGGTCGAAGTCTACGTCGAAACGGACCTCCTGCCCCGCCACCGCACCCTCGCCCCCCGTGAACTGATCCGGAGACGGATGGATGCCGTTGATCACCGAGTTGGCAGCCAGGAAATGGGGATCGAGAACCGCGGCTGTGAACTGCAGGTTTCCGTCTGCGGTGCTGCGGTCGGCAAACGCGACGTCCGAAGGCGAGTTCGTCCGGGTGGGCACGTGCATCGTGCGTGCGGTGTCCGAGTCGTTCGGGAACACGCGATAGATCTCCACGCGCACTTCGCGTATCTCGCCGTGACCCCCGTGGAACAGCAGCCCGGTAAAGGTGGCGTGGTCGAGCAGCGTCGGCGACGCGAGGATGAAGTCATCGGCCGCCTCGATCTCGATCTTGCCGCGGCTTTCGGGGCGGGATGCCGCGGCCATCAGGCCATCCGGTTCGCCCGTGCTGAAGGAGAAATCATCCGCGGAGGCTGGGGCTCCCAGCATCAACGCGAGGGCCAAGACGGCCCAGAAGTACAGTAGGTGTCGCATGACCATTCTCCCCGTGTGGAGCAGAGCCCTCGTTCTGACCCCTGCGAGAACCGGCATGGTGAGCGGTTGTCCGGACGCGTACCCGTGCTCCCGTCGCTTGTCAAGGCACCTTGCTGGCCAACCTTATTCCTTCGGAAACTCATGTCGTGCTCTTGCGCAATGCCATAGCAGGTGCGCGGATTCATGCTAGGCACCAACGGCTCCTCCGTCGACTCGCGGGTGCACATGCGGACCAAGCGGCTCGAGAGGTCAGCTACGGCGCCGCAGCCAGTATTCGCGGAAAGCGCGCAGGCGGGGCAGCGACTCGCGATCCCTCAGCCGGTTCGCCGCGACCTTGCTCGCGATGATATCGTCGAGGTGGCACACGGGGAACCCTTCGACGTCGACGTGGCGCCGCCAGGCGTCCTCGAAGCTCTCGATGCCGTCCGGGGCGAAGATCAGGTCGAGGTCGAAGGGGCCGTTCTTGAGCTGGATGAAGTCCTTGCCGCGCTCGATCTCGGCGCCCTCCGCCTCCGTCAGCGCGAACCCCAGCTCCCGCAGCGCCGCGGCCGTGGCGCGCCCGTTGGCTGCGCTCTTCTCGACGAACACGTCGGCATCCTGGGTCGTATCGGGGAAGCCGAGCAGGATCGCGCCGGACTTCCCGATGAAGAGGTACCGAACGCGTTGGCGCGCGAAGGCGTCGCGGATCTCCTCGGCCTGCGCGTAGTCAAACCTTGCGCCCATATCCCAGCCAGCTCGGGAGATTGGCCTCGCACCACGCCCGATACTCTGCCATCGTGTCGAACGAGCGATAGTCCGTGTCGTCGAGCACCGGCTTGTACGTGGAGATGAATGCATAGCGCATGCGCGTCCGCAGCGGCCGGCGGGCTGCCGCCTCGAACTGTGCCTCCCACTCACGCCGCTCCTCGAGCGTGGGTTCCACGAGCGTCACGGTAGAGAAATCGGCACGAGGGTGTCCGGGGCTCTTCATAGGATGAACCGCGACAGGTCCTGGTCCTGCAGGATCGACTCGAGCCGCTCGCGGACGTAGGCCGCGTCGATCGGGATCTCCCGGCCGCCCATCTCCGGCGCGTCGAAGGACACCTGATCCAGGAGCCGCTCCATCACCGTGTGCAGGCGGCGCGCGCCGATGTTCTCGGTCCGCTCGTTCACCTCGGCCGCGATGCGGGCGATCTCGGCGACCGCGTCGTCGCGGAAAACGAGCTTCACGCGCTCGGTCTCGAGCAGCGCCGTGTACTGGCGCGTGAGCGCGTTCTCGGGCTCGGTGAGGATGCGGATGAAGTCGTCCTTGGTGAGCGGCTCGAGCTCCACGCGGATCGGGAAGCGGCCCTGAAACTCCGGGATCAGGTCCGACGGCTTGGAGACGTGGAACGCGCCCGAGGCGATGAACAGGACGTGGTCGCTGCGCACCGGCCCGTGCTTGGTCGACACCGTCGAGCCCTCGACGATCGGCAAGAGGTCGCGCTGCACGCCCTCGCGCGAGACGTCCGGGCCGTGGATGCCCTCGCGGCCGGCGATCTTGTCGATCTCGTCGATGAAGACGATGCCCGACTCCTCGACGCGCCGGACCGCCTCCTTGGTGGCGGCCTCCATGTCGATGAGGCGCGTGGCTTCCTCCTGGGTGAGCGCATCCAGCGCCTCGGGGACCCGCATGCGCGTCTTCTTCGTCTTGCGCGGCATCAGGTTCTGGAAGAGGTCGCGCAGACCGTGCTCGACTTCCTCCATGCCCTGCGGCGTCATCACCTCGATCATGGGGGAGATCGGGCGCGTCACCTCGATCTCGACCATGCGGTCCTCGAGCTTCCCCTCGCGCAGCATGCGCCGGAGCTTCTCGCGCGTCGCGGACTCGTCGGGCGTCGGCGCGGCACGTTCGGTCTCGCCGCCGACCGCCTGGATCCGTCGCTCCACCCGCACGGGCGGCAGCAGGAGGTCGAGCACCCGCTCCTCGGCCAGCTCGCGGGCGCGGACGCGGACCTTCTCCTTCTCCTCCTCGCGCACCATGTTGACCGCGATCTCGGTGAGGTCGCGGATGATCGACTCGACGTCGCGGCCGACGTAGCCCACCTCGGTGAACTTCGAGGCCTCCACCTTGACGAAGGGTGCCTGCGCCAGCTTGGCGAGCCGGCGCGAGATCTCCGTCTTCCCCACCCCCGTCGGCCCGATCATGATGATGTTCTTCGGCGCGATCTCCTCGCGCAGCGGCTCGGGCACGTGCATCCGCCGCCAGCGGTTGCGGAGCGCGATCGCGACCGCCCGCTTGGCGGCACGCTGGCCGACGATGTAGCGGTCGAGCTCGGACACGATCTCGCGCGGGGTGAAGGTGGCCATGGTCAGGAGCCCTCGATCTCCTCGATCGTGAGCTGGTCGTTGGTGTAGACGCAGATGGCCGCCGCCGCGCGCATCGCCTCCTCGGCGATGGCGCGCGCCGGCATGTCGGCC